>NZ_JBAWUK010000007.1:0-117526 GCF_037079935.1 Stenotrophomonas maltophilia group sp. Smal12
GTGTGTGGGTGTGTTGTTGTGGGTGGGCGGGGGGCGCGGGCCGGCCCGACTGGATGGGGGGGGGTGTGTTGGGTTTTTTTGTGGGGGCGGGGGCGGCGCGGCCCCCCCCCCCCCGGGTTTGTGTGTGGGCCGGCAGGGGCCCGCCACTACCCATCAGGAAAAACGCCGGCTTGTGCCGGCGTTCTTTGTTTCTTACGGGGCCTTCTGGATCACCGCACAGGCCAGGCGCGCGCCGGCGTTGCCGGTCGGCTGGGTCTTGTAGTCGTCCGCGTCGGCGTGGACGATCAGGCCGCGGCCGATGATGTCGAAGTCATCACCCTTGCCGATGTTGACGTTGCTCGACACCGGGCCGTCGATGGTGGCCACGCCCTTGTCGTCGGCCTTGATGTTGGGCATGTCGCCGCCGTGGTGCGGATCGGTGGCGACGTTGCCGTGATCCTGCTTGCCCGGGTTGAAGTGGCCGCCGGCGCTCATGCCGTCCGGCGCGCTGCAGTCGCCCTTCTCGTGGATGTGGAAGCCATGTTCGCTGCCCGGCTTCAGGCCGGTGATCTGGCCGGTCACGTGGACCTTGCCATCAACCACCTTGAAGGTGACGCTGCCCTTGGTCTTGTTGCCCTGGGTCGGTGCCAGTTCGGCCGTTGCCGAAGCATCGCCCGTCGGTGCAGCCGCCGGTGCCGGCGCTGCAGCCGGTTCGGTGGTGGCGCCGTCAGCCGGCGCGGCCGGCGGGGTTTCAGTCTGCGGCGCGGCGGGCTGCTGGTTGCAGGCCGCCAGGCCCAGCGCGGCGATGGCCGCAAACAGCGAAGTGTGGATCAGACGCATTGGAATCTCTCCCTCGATGATGCCTGCAGTGATCAGCGGACGACCCGGATCACGCCACAGGCGATGCGGACGCCGGCATTGCCGGCGGGCTGGCTGCGATAGTCGTCGGCGTTGGCATGCACGACCAGTGCGCGTCCGGCGATATCGGTGGCGGCGCCTCCGCCAAGGGTAACCCCCTTGAGGTGGATATCGACGTTGGCGCGGCCCTGGGCATCGGCACGCAGATTCTCCATGTCGCCCAGGTGGTGCTTACCGGTGCCGGCGCGGCCATGCGCAGCGCCACCGGGATTGAAGTGATTGCCGGCACTGCTGGCATCCACCGCACTGCAGTCGCCGCGCTCATGGATGTGGAAGCCGGCCTGCTGCATCGGCTGCAGGCCACCGACCAGGCCGGTGATGTGGATGCCACCGGGCTCCACCATCAGCGCGATGCGGCCACTGACGATGCTGGCCGAGGCCGGCGCGAGATTGGCCTCGCCCTGCTTCGCAGCACTGACCACGGTCGGCGGTGGCGGCGTGGGTTCGGCCTTCTTCGGCGCACTGCCACAGGCAGACAGCAGCACGGCGGCGGACAACGGCAGGATGGCAAAGGACAGACGCATCGAAGACTCCTTGCAGGTGACACTACGGACGGCATCGTCCATGAACGATCAACGGTTCGGCAAGCCGGTGCGAGGATCGCGTGCAGGGACCGTTCAATGGCCCCCGCGACGGCGCCCGGCGCCCAGCTTGCGGGTAAGGGTATTGCGGCCGAGGCCGAGACGGGCAGCGGCTTCGGCGCGGCGGCCGTGGGTGATCTGCAGCGCGGCCTCCAGCAGGGCATGGTCGACCCGCTCGCGCACCTGCGCGTGCAGCCCTTCCACGCCTTCGGCCAGCTGACGGCGCGCCCATTCGGCCAGCAGCGCTTCCCACTGCCCCGGATCGGCTGCGCTGGTACTGCTGCGGCGCCCGCGCGCGCGGTTCAGCGCGGTATCGACATCGGCCACGCCGATGGTGTCGGCGGCGGCCAGCGCGGCCATCCGCCAGCACACGTTCTCCAGCTCGCGCACATTGCCCGGCCAGTCGTGCTCGCGCAGCGCCTGCAGGGCCGCGGCGGTCAGGCGCTTCGGCGGCGTATCCAGCTTGCGTGCGGCGGCAGCCAGGAAGGTGCTGGCCAATTGCGCGATGTCCTCGCGGCGCTCGCGCAGTGGCGGCAGCTGCAGGCGCACCACGTCCAGGCGGTGCAGCAGATCTGCGCGGAACTTCCCCTGCGCGACCAGTCCCTCCAGATCCTGGTGGGTGGCGGCCACCACGCGCACGTCGACGCGGATCAGTTCGCGGCCACCGACGCGGAAGAACTCGCCCTGCGCCAGCACGCGCAGCAACCGGGTCTGCAACGGCAGCGGCATGTCGCCGATCTCATCCAGGAACAGTATGCCGCCATCGGCCTGCTCGAAGCGGCCGATATGGCGGCGCTGCGCGCCGGTGAAGGCGCCGGCCTCGTGGCCGAACAACTCGCTTTCCAGCAGCTCGGACGGGATTGCAGCGGTATTGAGCGCGACGAAGGGCCCCTGCGCGCGCGGTGATTCGCGATGCAGCGCATTGGCCACCAGCTCCTTGCCGGTGCCGGTCTCGCCGGTGATCAGCACCGCCAGCGGTGCCTGCGCCAGGCGACCAATGGCGCGGAACAGCGCGCGCATCGGCGGGGTATCGCCCACCAGTTGCGGCGGTTGGTCGCTATGCGCTTCGGCCGCAGGTGTGGCCGCCGCCAATGCCGGTGCGACGGCCGGCAGCACCCGTTGCGCCAGTGCCACCGCATCGTCCAGATCGAACGGCTTGGACAGGAATTCATGCGCACCACCGCGGAACGCGCCGGCCGTGCTGGCTACATCGGTATAGGCCGACATCACCACCACCGGCAGCTGCGGCAGCGCGGCCTTGAGCTTGTCCAGCAGCACAAGGCCATCGTCGCCGGGCATGCGCACATCGGTGAACAGCAGCGCCGGTGGCGGGCCTTCGCTCAACGCCTGCAGGGCGGGTGCGGCGCTGTCGAAATCGAGGACCTGGTAGCCCGCCTCGCGTAGCGCGGTGCACAGCACGAAGCGCACGGCCCGATCGTCATCGACCACCCAGATGCGCTGCGGGGACGAAGAAGACTCAGACATCGCGCGGGGCCTCCTCGGCCGGGGCGGCGCCGTTGCCGATCGGCAACAGCAGGGTGAACACGGTATGGCCCGGGCGCGAGCGGTAGGTCAGCGTGCCGCGATGCTCGCGCGCCACCTGCTGGGCCAGCGCCAGGCCCAGGCCAGTGCCTTCGGCGCGGCCACTGACCAAGGGCAGGAACAGGTGTTCAGCCAGTTCCTCGGGAACGCCACGGCCGTCGTCGGCGATTTCCAGGCGCAACGCCAGCGTGTGCAGCTGCTCGGCAATGCGCACGCCATGCTCCACGCGGGTACGCAGGGTGATGTTGCCGGCGCCGGCCTGGATCGCGTTGCGCACCAGGTTCCAGACCGCCTGGGTGAGGCGGTCGGCGTCACCATGGAATTCGGGGATGCTGGGGTCGTAGTCACGCTGCAGGCGCACCGCCCAGCCGGCCTCGTTCTCGGCCAGGCGCAGCACGCGTTCCAGCGCGGCATGGATGTTCAGTTCGGCATGCGGCGCGGCCGGGGCCGGCGACAGCAGCTGGTCGAGCAGGCCGTTGAGGCGCTCGATCTCCGAGCCGATCAGTTCGATCAGCTCACGTTCGCTGGCATCGCGCTGGGCCGCGCGGCGGGCCAGCAGCTGGGCCGCACCCTTCAACCCGGCCAGCGGGTTGCGCAGCTCGTGGGCCAAGCCCTTCAGCGCCGCGCTGAGCGCGCTGGGCAGGGCCTGGGTCGGGTCCAGCCCGGGGAATTCGTCGACAGGATGCGCCTCCAGCAACCAGCCGCCATCGTCGCGGCGGCTCATCCAACCCTCGGCGAAGCGCGGCGCCTCGCCGGGCACCGCCAGCGCCAGCCGGTTCAGGCGCAGGCTGTCGCGCTCGTCGCGGGCCAGGAAATGGGCCAACGCCTCGCCCTGCACTTCCAAGGCGGCCAATGGCCGACCCAGCAGGCGCCGGACGCTGACGCCCAGCCAGCGGGCGAAGGCCGGATTGCAGCCGGCAATGCAGCCATCGGCCCCGGCCCAGGCCAGCGGCGTGCCCAGGGCATCGAGGGTCGGCGGCGGTGCGGGGTCGGACATTGCACCAATGTAGTGCAAAACGCGGGGTTCGGGGTCGGATCCCTTTCCGCCTGGAAAGGGCTCTGACCCCCTGCTGCAGGTCGAGCAAGCTCGACCACTACCAGATGCGTGGCCGGTTACAGCTTCATGTTGAGGCCGACGAACACGCTGCGACCCGGGGCCGGCGAGAACATCGGGCGGGCGCTGTCCCAGAAGAAGCTGTCGTACCAGGCGTAGGCGTACTCGCGGCCGGTAACGTTCTTCAGCTGCAGGTCCACGCTGAAACGCGGGGTGAGCTGGTAGGCCGCGCTGAGGTCGAGCACGGCGAAGCCTCCGAACTTGCCGGCCACGTTGCGCTCTTCCAGGTAGTAATCGCCCTGTGCACGCGCCTGCAGGCCCAGCCGCAGCGCATCCGTGGCGCGGTAGTCCACGCCCAGGTTGCTGATGTGGCGCGGGGTGGCGGCCACTTCCCGGCCCTGCAGGGAAATGCTGGCATCGCGGTCGTCGCGGGTGATCTTCGCTTCCTGGTAGGCGTGCGACGCCCATACCGTCCAGTCGTCGCCCAGCTGCAGGCTCAACTGCGCATCCACGCCGCGCCGGCGGGTCTTGCCCAGGGTGACCGTGGTGCCGGTGGCCGGCATGTTGGACACCTCGTTTTCCGCGTCCTGCTGCCACACCGCCAGGCGTGCCTGGCTGCCGGCAAGCGGCTGGAATTTCAGGCCCAGCTCCATGCCGGTGTTGGTGGACGGCTGCATCGGTGCCTGCCCTGGGGTGAGGTAGGCCGGTGCGGTGGAGCCGGTCAGTACCTGGAAGGTGCGACCCCAGTTCGCGTAGACATGGGTGGTCTGGCCCAGGCTGTGGATGACGCTCAGCTTGGGCTGGCCGATGCTGCCGTAGTCCTGCAGGCGGCCGCTGACGCCGTTCATCAGGTGCGTGCTGCCACTGAAGCGATCGATACGATAGGCCGGCACGATCTTCCAGGCCTCGACGGGCTGGTAGACGGCCTGCACGTAGGCGCCCCAGTTGTCGAAGCTGTGGCGATCATTGTTCTGCACCCGCGCTGGGGGCTGGCTGAAATCAGTGGGTTCGGCGTAGGCGTAGCGCTCGCGGAGGTAGCCGTTGTCCTGCTGCTCGTAGTTCAGGCCACCTTCGACGGTGAGCGTGGGGCTGGCCTGCCAGGTGAGCGTGCTGAGCAGGCCATGCTGCCGCTCGTCCCATACGCGGCGCTGGCGCGGCAGGTTGCCGGTGGGCAGGTCGCTGAAGGTCACGCGGCGGTCGTCTTCGTAGCGGTTGTAGTACAGCCGGGTGCCGAAGGTGATTGCGTCGGACAGTTTCATGTCCAGGTGCGCAGCAAGCTGGCGCATGTCGCGGTCATCGCCATCGTTGCCGTTGCGCAGCTCGCTGCCACGGCGGTGCGTGCGCAGCTCGTCGGCGGTCATGAAGCCGGGTTCGTCGGCTTCGTGGTGGTACGCACGGGCGGTCAGACCCACGCGCAGGCCGTCGTCCAGCGAGCCGTAGAACCACTTGCCGCCCAGCGAATATTTCTTCGAGGTGTCGTGGTCGCGGTAGCCGTCGCTGGCCTGGGTGCCAACGAAATAGTTCTGCGCGAAGCCATTGGCTTCACGGCCAACTGCCAGCTGCGCATCACGAGTGTTGTAGCTGCCGTAGGCCAGGCGCGCATCGGTGTAGCTGCCACCCTGGCGCGTACCGAAGTTCACGTTGCCGCCGATGTTGTGCAGGCCATAGCGCGGGTCGTTGGTACCACGCACCACTTCGATGTAGCTGATGTCCAGCGGGAACAGCATGTCGATGAAGCGCTGGTTGCCGCTGTTGACGTTGCTGGGGATGCCATCGATCAGCGTCTTGATGGCATTGAGGTAGCCCTCACCGTTGAAGGCGCGGAAGCTGACCTTGCCCGATTCGGCGCCCTGCCGGGTTTCGGTGAGCTGGATGCCGGGCATCTGCCCGAGCAGTTCCCAGCTGTGCGAGACGTTGCGGTTTTCGATCTGGTCTGCACCCAGGACGTCCACCGAGGTCAGTACCTGATGCGCACTGAGCTGGCCTTCGCCGTGCTGGTGCACCTGCACCTTGCCGAGAGTGAGCGCGGCGTCGGCCGACTGTGCGAAGGCTTCAGGGGCGAACGGTGCGGCCGCGAGGGCGGCCACCAGGGTGGGAGTCTTCATGGGAAGGGGTGGCTACGATAAAATGTAATTCTATAACATTTCACATGTAGCCGTTGTAGAGTCGAGCCACGCTCGACTGCTGCTGGCAAACGGCAGTCGAGCGTGGCTCGACTCTACAAAGACGGGTGGCGAGAGGGGATTACACCGGGTAGCCGGTGGCTTCCCGTGCCTTCTTCCAGGCGGCTTCGAATTCACGCGCGGGAATTTCGTCGTCCTCGTCGAAATCCAGGAACGACACTGGCTGGTCGGCCAGCAGGAAGCGGTCGTCGCTGTGGGCATGCTCGTCGGCCCAGACCATCTTGGTCCCGTAGATTTCCACCTGCCGCACGATCTTCTCGCCACGCGCTTCCATCAGCACGTTGCCCTTGCCCAGGCCCGATTCGGCCCAGTGCTTGTAGTACTTCTTTGCGGCAGATTTCGCGCCGGATTTTGCGGTGTGCTTTGCGTAGGTCATTGCAGGAGCCCTGGCCGCAGGCGCGGCCGGAAAGTACGGAATGGAGCCATTATCAGGCATCCGGGGTCAGAGCCCTTTCCTTTGGAAGGGATCCGACCCTTGCCGGTTCAGTTGGGCAGGGGCACGCCCTTCGGCCACAGCATCCAGATGTTGCCCTTCTGCTTCATGTCGCCAGCCAGCTTGCCGGCGGCATCGCCGCTGCCCCAGTACAGGTCCGCGCGCACTTCGCCGGCGATGGCGCCGCCGGTGTCCTGCGCGGCCACCGGGCGCACCACCGGACTGCCGTCCGGGCGCGTGGTGGACAGCCACAGCAGGCTGCCCAGCGGCACCACGGTGCGGTCCACGGCAACGCTGTAGCCGGCGGTGAGCGGGACGTTCAGTGAACCGCGCGGGCCCTCCGGGCTGTCCGGGTTGCGCACGAAGAACACGTAGCTGGGATTGCTGCGCAGCAGCTCGGGCACCCTCGCAGGATTGGCCCGGGCCCAGCTGCGGATCGCGTCCATGGTGACGTCTTCCTTCTTCAGCTGGCCCTGGTCCACCAGCCAGCGGCCGATGGCGCGGTAGGGGTGTCCGTTCTGCTCTGCGTAGGCCAGCCGAATCTGCGTGCCGTCGCCCAGGCGCACGCGGCCAGACCCCTGGATCTGCAGCAGCTGCAGGTCCATCGGGTCGGTCAGCCAGGCCAGCACCGGCGCCTTGGCGCCCTTGGCCGCGATGGTGCCGGCGTCGTCATAGGGCTTGAGCACCTTGCCTTCGACGCGACCGCGCAGGCGCTTGCCCTTCAGTTCCGGGTAGAGGCTGTCCAGTTGCACCACCACCAGATCATCCGGCGTGCCGTACACCGGCACCGTCGCTTTGTCGGTGCGGGTGAGGCTGCCGGGGTAGATCGGCTCGTAGTAGCCGGTAATCAGCCCGTCGGCCTGGTGGCCACCGGCACGCAGCGCGTAGGCATCGAGGTCGCGCTGCAGGAACTGGCGGATCGCGGCCGGGTCCTTGTCTGATACTGCGACGGCAGTGGCGCAGGGTTTGGCCCAGACCGCATCGTTCTTCAGGCGGGTGCAGCTGCTGCGCCAGGCCACGAAGCCGGCCTGCAGATCAGCGTCGGAGACTGCGGGCAGGGCTTTCCAGTCGACCTTGGCGTAGGTGGCCGCCGGCGGCGTGGGCGGCGTGGGCGCTTCGGAGCCCGTGCGGGGAGCAGTGGTGGCGCAACCGGCGAGCACCGCCGCTGCCAACAGGGTCCAGTGCTTGCGCTTGAAGAAGGTAGCGGAATCGATCATGCCGCCATGGTGGAGTGCCGGCCGCCGGGCGGCAACCCAGCGCGGGGTCAAGCGTTCATGCGCCGGATCACGGCGTCTGCAGCAGCAGCGAGTGCAGGATGCGGGCGTCTTCGGCATCCAGCGTCTTCGGCAGGTCGTCGCGACCACGGAAACGGCGGTGGAAGGCCGCAACGGTGGCCTCACGGTTGTCCAGCGGATAGCCGAAGCGGGCCAGCGCATTCCACGCATCGAAGCCTTCCGGCGCAGCACCATCGGCCGCACGCGGCCAGACGCCGAATCCGGCCTCGGCCAGCTGCTGCCATGGGAAGAACCGGCTCGGATCCTGCTTGCGCGTCGGCGCCAGGTCGGCATGGCCGATCACCTGGCGCGGCGGAATGTTCAGGCGCGTGGTGAGATCGCGCAGCAGCACGATCAGCGATTCGATCTGCGCCGCACTGAACGGGCTGCGGCCATCGTTGTCGAGCTCGATGCCGATCGAAGCCGAGTTGAGATCGGTGATGGTGCCCCAGCGCCCGGCCCCAGCGTGCCAGGCGCGGCGCTCATCGGCCACCAGCTGGTAACGATGGCCATCGGCGCCGATCAGGTAGTGCGCACTGACCGGCCCACCGCTGTTGGCCGTGCGCAACGTATGCAGGCTCTGCTGCACCGATTTCTGCTCGGTGTGGTGGATGACGATGATGACCGGCGTGCGCGCGTTCTGGTTCGGTGACGGCACCCAGGTGGCGAGCGGGTTGTGCTGTACGGGCGCGGTAGCCGTGCAGGCCGAAAGGGCCAGCGCCAGCAGTGCGGAAACCAGAAGGCGGGGGCTGATCATGGGCAGATTGTAACCATGGACTGCGGCCGTGGTTCGACGCAGCGTACCGATCGACATCGCCGGTGGCTCCGCAGTCCGCGTGCTGATGGCTGTGCCTGATCATGAAGATGTAGCGAATCACATGGAAAGAGCGAAGCGGCACTACGAGGCAGCAGGACCCGGAAAGATCAGATCCTGCCCAAATCTTGCGGCATAGATGCTCTCGAACTGGAAGGAAAGCACGAACCGCGATTCACATGCCGCAGCATAGCGCTTGATGAAACGGCAAATTTCCTCCCAAGCGCATTCAAATCCGCCTGCGCGGAAATGGAACGAACCCATCAGCGCCACACGCCACTCGGCCTCCTGCCCTTCCGCGACGACAGCCTCCGGCGGTTCAACGATACGGAAACCGAATCCCGTGTTGGACGCTGGGAGATACCGCTGTAGCTTGTCCAGATCATCGGAATATGCGAACTGGATAGAATCCAAGGCTTGTAGCACGACCTCGAGGCTGGAACCGACCTCGACTTCGAGCGAAATGCTCATCGTCGAACCTTTATAGCGGCGCCATCATCAAAGATCTTGTGCTGCGGCAGAGCGGTCTCATCCGCCTATCGGGCAATCGGACGCAATGATCCTCTTATCCGCTGATCTTACCCATGAATTCCGCAATCAACGCCCGATCCGAATCATTCTTTCCAGCCCGATCCAGAACTGGACCAATATGGTAGGCAAGAAGGTCACGATAGGCACCGGCCTCTGGAATGAAAGCATCAAGACAACTCAAGAACGATCTCACCGACATAAACGAAAGAAACACCTCGTAGGGATATGAGCTCGCAAAAGGAACACCCTGCAAATAGTAGTTTGCCAGCTTCTTTTGCTCTGCCCTTGGCCAAGAGCGGCACTTCATCAGAACAAATGCATCCCGATAATTGTCCGATTTCAATGGCGCGTAACTCATCAACCACTCTGATGCGGCCGTAGCGTCCATTGCAGACATCTCAGCGCAGAGCTTTCTAATTCTTTCATCCATAGATCTGCAGCCCGACTTGATGATTGCCTCGTTGTAGATTGCTTCATTCCCCCGCTTCGGCATCAACTGCTGTTTGTGCCCCCTCCTTTGCGAGGTCGCCCAACAGCGCATGTGGGTAGCAATCATCCTTCGACAGTAGATACATACACCACCCGGCACTTAGATCACCGCGCCATCGCGATCCGGAATCCTGAAAAGTCACTCGCAAGAGTGGACTTTGGCTTCAAAACACTACCCCGCTTTTGTTCACGCCAAGCGAGTTGATTCAAGGGCTGTACCCGATGAAGTCCACGCTCAAATCAGGTCCAGGCGTCTCCCTCAGGCGTGATCCAAACCAATCCAAACGGAGCATCCGTAAGAAACCAGAATCCATCCTCATCGAGATCTTCCTGATCTCTTGTAGCAGGCCAAGCGTGACGCATAACACCCAATTGCGCATCGATTTCGCCATCGGCGAAGACACCATCCGAGGCAAGCTTCAGCTTCCCTTCCTCCATCAACATCCTAAGCATCGAGAAGAACTCTTCCGTCTGCTGCTCAAAATTCATACCGCCCCCCTCAAACTCCATATTCATATTTCTCCATAGGACTCCCATGGAGTATCCATAGGAGTAATGAAGAACATTCCTGATCGCGCCAGTCATCATTTGAACTTGATCTCCACGATTCTATTGTTGCTAATCAGAGGATGCCTGACTTCAGTAGTCCACATTGCGCCTGTCTGCTGGGCTGATGAAGAGAAGCTTCGCAGAGTAAACTTTGAACCGTCAGGCCGAGTTGCAACGTAGACACATCTGCCAGATTCCACTTCTCGTTCGGCGGCAAGCCCCTGCATCTTCTGCAGGCGACCGTCAGACTTGCGCGGCGTCGACGCTGTTGAGCAGATCGGTCAAGGGCGACTTGACCCGTGCGAAGGCGCCGAAGATAACACCGCCATCAACCATTAAAATTCAATCATTGTAGGCTGCCAGGAAAGCTCTTGCGGCCTTCTCAAGGTCGCCTCCATCCACGGCCCACGCCTGCAAATCACGAACCGAAATCAATCCCTCACCAAGATTCGATATAAACTCATGTGCTTGGATCGAATCTCTAACTGCAAGGACACCCAGCTCCTCGCAAACACTTTCAAAGCCGATCCAACGCCCCTCCAGATCCCCAAAGATGACAGGATATCCTAGGTCCATCAAATTATCTTCATAAGCATCAGCGGCCGAATCAAATGCCCGCCCGACGCAAGAATTATCAATCACCAAAACTGAATTCAAATCAGACGATCGAGAGAATTTTACAAAAATACCTGAACCAAAAGTTCTTGATGAACTTTCAATTAAATTTGACATAACGTCATCATCCAACAGAACTGGCCTCTCAAAGAACCTGAAGCGCCAGCCAGCCCCCCTAAAAACCATTTGCGGTAGATCCATTTCAAGATCAACCAGACGAGGAACGAATCCCGCCACCTTTTCTTTTATTTCAAGAAGATAATCATTTTCCATTTTCATTCCCGACGAAACCAATCTTCAGAACAGGCTGTTTCCGGTCAGAAATGGTGAGCGATGCAGATGGGACAGCATCGGAAGAGGAACTCGGATAGGTCCTGTAGATATTGTTACCTTTCTGCAAAACGACCACTGCCCCATCCTTGGAAACGGCCGTGGAATATTCATTACCATAAAGAGCTCCGATCGCATCACCAACGGAAACGTCTGTTTGCGTCTGATCCGCACTGTATCTGGACTGATCCTTTGAGAACTTGACATCGGTCAGAAGTAGATTTTCCCACAATGTCACAAGCTTGGGCTGAGGAACGCCTCGCCCCACTGCTGCCGGGTCCTTTGTCACCCCACTTCGAGAGCGTGTTGATTTCGGGCCAAGGCGACCGCAGCTCCACCACATCCCATGCAAGGGATCCAATTTGATTGGTTGCGGGAATTGTTTCCGGACTTGCCCCCCGAGCGTAGAAGCATGCTGGGCATTGCAGAGACAGGACCCAACACCGCCATTTCCAAACGATTCCTGCCTGCAAGACGCATGCCCGCTGGTATTCCGCCAGCCAAGGCACCAACCCAACAGCCCACCCGCCAGCGCACCCACCACCTGCGACAGCGCCAGCACCACCTCCTTCTGTTCCGGGCTCAGCTTGGAGGGGTCTCCGCCGGTCAACGTATTGGTCAGCACCTTCGCGGCCAACTCGCCACCGGCCGCGGACAACGCCCCGGTTCCCGCATTGCCACCATTGGCTTCCGCCAGCAGCGCACCCAAGATCGCATGCGACAGCAATTGCAGAGTCGCATTGGGATCGCTGCCGTGGTTCGGGTCCAGCTTGCTGCCGATGAAGTAAGCGGCATAGGCCGCCAGTGCATTGGACGCGACCTGACCAGCGCCCTGTCCCGCCACACCACCCACCAGCGCCGTCGTCACTGCGTTCAGTGCACGGTTGTACTCATCGAGGCGCCCCACTTCCCCGCGCCGCTGTTTGCCTGGCTGTTTGCCGCCGCCACCTTGCTGCGCACAGGCACCCGATTCCATCGCCCTCAGTCACAAGGCCGTGTTGACCTTCAACATTCGTCCAATCCGCGGCCAGATCAACATGTAGAAGGCACCCACGGCCAACCCGATGAAAAGCATGATGCCAGCGCGCCTGGGAGCCCACCCAAACCAAAAGGAAGGACTGGTCCAGACCTTTATCCAAGCGCCAGGAGAGAAGGCACCCTCGAACGCGAGCCACGCCAACAAGGCACAGATTGGTGCAGCTACAACATGACGAGCTTTGAACCGCGGAAGAAATTTATCCACAAGCATAACCCCGGGCACACCGAAGATGAGGCCCAACACGGCGGCTATGGCGCAAACCAGCGATGTGAAAATTGCAGCCTGCGAAAAGCTGCCTATCCGAGAACTCAGCGGAATGCCTATGAATAGAGCCGCTCCAAGCACGGAACTGGCAATCACAGACACAATCTTTGCCCCCAACTCACGCTCACTCACTGGCAAACCTCCACCATCTTTCCATCAGGGCCCCGGTAGCTCATGCATTTCTGCCTTGAGGGAAAAGTACTCCAAGGCCACTGCAACTTGCCAACTTCGCTACCAATATCGCGCGTATTGGGACTCCACACTTCTCTATCGGCCCACGAATTCGAGTTGCACATTGGGCGCGAGCCCGTACCCCAGCCTCTGGTTGAGACTGAGAATCCACCGAATCCATCCGGAAGCACCTGTCGGAACACAAAGCCCGGATCCAATGCATGTGCTCCAGGCACCGTGATGTTGATCAGACTGCTGGTGCTCGGATCGACGAGGCGCGTTACGTAGCCAGTAGGGTCATCCCGTCACGCTCCGGACTATTGCAAACCCTGAAGCGCTTTTGTGCGGCGATTGCCCCATAGGAAAGATCAACCCTGTAACTCAGGAGAATGTGGACACCACTCGCTGTCAGTTCCACCTTATCAACCTTGCCTTCAAGCCTGGAGAAAACCTCCTCCGGTCCGAACCCAAGCGCGTCGCTGCAAAACCGGCATCCCAGAACTGGGCAGGGTACATCGTCAGGATGTTCTTCCTCCCATCGACATCTTGACTCCAGCAGCTTTCAGATCCTCAAGTGTTGGCCCTTCTCGGCCCACACCGTCCTGATAGTCCATCGAATACGTACCGCACGTGACCTTCACTCTGTACGCACCGAACGCCTCGGCAACAGAAGCGACGCCGTTCCTCAGAACGCCCGGATAGTCCAGTGCCTTGTTGCTGCTTCCGAACCCATACAGAATGATCTCGTCCAACGCAGCCACATCCGCGTACTCGCGCCCGGGCCACCTGTACCGATGATCGACAGACCTTTCAGTCCAGTCTTGATCTCATAGCTTGCCAGCAGTTCTTCTCCACGTCGGGTACAGGGGGCAGCTCGAGACCACGGAATCCCAATGGGCACTCGATTGCCGACATCCTATCCATGACATGGAGATGCCTCTCGGCAATCGAGATGGATCTGTCAGGCCGTGCCTGGAGATGGATTGCAATGCGCTCAGTACTCACTGATTCCTGATCCTTACAGAAATCACATCGTCCATACCACTTTGTCGGATGAAGTAGTGAGCTTCGGCCGCAACCTTGATGATCGGCGTGCGCGCGTTGTGGTTGGGCGATGGCACCGAGGTGGCGAGCGGGTTGTGCTGCGCGGTGGCGGTGCAGGCCGTCAGCGCCAGCAGTGCGGTAATCAGAGGGCGGGAGCTGATCATGGGCAGATTGTAACCATGGACTGCGCGACCTGGTCAGGCCGGCGCTCGGCCGGCCGGCATGCCGCTCAGCTTCTGAAGAACGACAGGTTGTACAGAAAAAAGGCCCCAGACCGCGATCGCGATCGCGAGTGGGATCTCGTAGAACGCGGAACGGTCCCGCAATGCCATCCGGATGAACATCACCACGGTCAGCATGGGCTGCCCGAAGAAGCAGCCCCAGAAGAGCGCTTCTACACCCGGAGTGGACAACTCGTAGATTCCGAGGGAGTTGTCGGTGTTCCGATTGAAAGTGACCACACCCCAAAGGGCGAGCAGGAAAAGCCGGGCCAGTGCGCTGACGCTTGATAGAAGCAAGGTCCACCTACCTGCGCTACATTCCCGTCTCCGTTCGAGTTGACTGAACCCGTACCGATCAATGACCGATGCATACGCTGCCCGGACAGATTTCCGCGATCCACGCCTCATGCCCTCCATGCCGTTCCTTCGCGCAGCGCACATGCGCGGGCGTATCAGGGTGCTGGAGCCGCATAGCTGTCATTCAGTACTCCGGCCCAGCATCCATCTCCGGGTCGAAGCAGCCCCCGGCCTGTGTGAACCATCGGATCGCCTCTTCACCCTCGGCCTCGTACTCGATGGCAAACGGCATGGGCGGACGATGCTTCTTCTGCGGATTCATGCTTCGAAACACTGCATAGCCCTCAAGCAAAGCCAATATCTGGGGTCGCGTCAACAAGACGACGTCCTGGGAGTTCCATCGCGAATACACCAGGAAGAAATCGGCTGCCCGCAGGACGGCATGCCCCTCTCCATAGTGGACGCATGCGCTGCCCTCGTCACCCTTTGTGGGCGCAGCAAAGGCACTGCGGGTCCGCAGTTCGCTGCCGCGGCCGAGATGGCCGAAGTCTCCATCCAGCCACGCTGCGATTTCACCGACACCCCGCCCCTGCCCGTGGTGGATGACCGGCGCGTCACCGATCTTCTCTTCTCCGGAAGGAACGTGGCAATCGCCGGTCCAGTAGGGGAAAAGAACTGCATGGATAGTCATTCGAAACCCATTCCCTGGTACCGCAACGGAAACCCCTGTCCCACTTCCAGTCTACCCAACCTGATCAAAGATCACGTCAATCACGCCTGCCCGCTCAAGGCGTGACTTCACTCCCTCACTGACGATCAGTGCAGCACCGAAGTTGTCCACATGATCCACATCATCCAGCACCCATTTGCTGCCAATGCCGCTGCATGGACGGAGTCTGAAATAGTTCACGCCTGCTCCTTGCGCGCTGGTCGCCGTTCGGAATCTGGGGCGACACCCGCCCCGACAACGGGACAGGTCGTCCTGATCCAGAGCATAGCTTGAAGGAAAAGGGCACCTTCTACGAGAAGCCGTTCCGCAAAAGGCGCTTCAGGCGATGGGGAACAGAGGCCCACGACTCCAGGGCACTCCGGCATCGGAGAACAGCCGTTCGATCTCATCCTGGAATCCTGGATGAAAAGTCGTCTCACCGCTCGACTGCGAACGCAGGTAACGCGAGACCAGATCCAGGCACAGCTCCGTCGCTTCCATGTAGGTATCCAGCCACAGCACCTGCCCCTCGTCGGAAAGCTGATCCGGACGGACAACCGAGAGCTTGTGGCAGAAGGCATCGATGCTGGGAAGCCCGAGCTCCGCAGGCAGGCCGTAAGTTAGCCGCCACAGACCGGCGGAAAGGCAGCGATAGATGAGCTCCACGGCGAAGCTCCAGCGCTCTGGATCTGCTGCGCCAGCCACGCCGCCCACGAATGCATGCGGACTGTAGTCGTCCAGGGTCAGCAGGTAGACATACCATTCGATGTCTTCCATCACTGCTGCGGATGTCGCCTGGATCACACCTGCTCCGTTCTGTAGTCCATCGAAGTCGTTGGAGGCGAACACGCACGCCTGCAGACAGCCATTGAAGCAGGAACGGTAGAGCCACGCCATGCGTGGCTGAGTCGCCGGCAGTGCCAAGCAAGCTTGGCACCCAGCAGAACAGTAGAAGTGCCGACCAACGGTCGGCATCCACCATGGCGGTGGCAGGCGGCCCGGCAGGGCCGCCCGTCATGCCTCAGGCCTCGTAAGCAGACTCGCCGTGCGAAGTCACATCCAGGCCGGTGCGTTCAGCCTCTTCGGTCACGCGCAGGCCGACCACGACCTTGACCACCAGCAGGATGACCGCGGTCACCACCGCCGACCACGCCACGGTCAAGCCGACGCTGACCACCTGCACCCACACCTGGTGGGCGATATCCAGATCGGCCTTGGTACCGCCCAGCGACTGTGCACTGAACACGCCGGTGAGGATCGCGCCGACGATGCCGCCGACACCATGCACACCGAACACGTCGGCAGTGTCGTCCACTTTCAGCAGGCGCTTGAGACCGGTCACGCCCCACACGCAGACCACGCCGGCGACGAAGCCGATCACGATCGCGCCAAGCGGCCCGACGGTGCCACAGGCCGGGGTGATGCCGACCAGCCCGGCCACCGCACCCGACGCCGCACCCAGCGCCGACGGCTTGCCCTTGCCGATCGCCTCCACCAGGGTCCAGCCAAGCACGGCAGCAGCGGTGGCCAGCACGGTGTTGAGGAAGGCCAGCGAGGCCACCGTATCGGCGGCGGCGGCGGAACCGGCATTGAAGCCGAACCAGCCCACCCACAGCAGCATGGCGCCGATGTAGGTAAACGGCACGTTGTGCGGCTTCAGCGCGGTCTGGCCGTAGCCCAGGCGCTTGCCGACGAACCACGCGCCGACCAGGCCGGCCACGCCCGCATTGATGTGCACCACGGTGCCACCGGCGAAGTCGATCGCGCCCAGTTCACCCAGGTAGCCGCCGCCCCAGACGATGTGTGCCATCGGGATGTAGCTGAGGGTGAACCACAACGCCGAAAACAGCAGTACCGCGCGGAACTTGATGCGCTCAGCGAATGCGCCGACGATCAGCGCGGTGGTGATGCCGGCGAAGGTCGACTGGAAGGCGACGAACAGGTAATCCGGCAGGCCCTTGATCGGCGTGTTGCCCACCGACTCCGGGGTGAAGCCCTTGAGGAAGGCGAACTCGGTGAACGAACCGAAGAATGGATTGCCCGCACTGAACACCGCGCTGTAGCCGTAGGCCACCCACAGCAGCAGCACCAGCGAGAACACCACCAGGATCTGGCTGAGCACCGACAGCACATTCTTCGAACGCACCAGTCCGCCGTAGAACAGGGCCAGGCCCGGCACCACCATCAGCAGCACCAGCAACGTGGAGGTAAGCATCCAGGCGACGTCGCCACGATCATAGGCGGCGGCCGCTTCGGCCACGGCCGGCGCAGCGGCGCTGGCGGCCGGATCGTGCAACGGCTCGACCGCCACGCTTTCGCTGGGCAACGGCGAGACCTGGGCCTGGGCGTGGGCGCTGCCCGGCCAGGCACCGGCGGCCAGCGCGCTGAGCAGCATCAGCAGGCACACCAGGTGGAACCGGGCTTGCCACCCGGTGAGAAGGCGCATCTTCATGGGGGGAATCTCCGGAAGGGGGTTACAGCGCGTCGGCACCGATTTCGCCGGTGCGGATGCGGATGACCTGTTCAACGGCGGTGACGAAGATCTTGCCGTCACCGATCTTGCCGGTGCCTGCCGACGACTGGATCGCTTCGATCACCGCGTCGGCACGCTCGTCGGTGACCACCGTTTCGATCTTGATCTTGGGCAGGAAATCGACGACGTACTCGGCGCCGCGATACAGCTCGGTGTGGCCCTTCTGGCGACCGAAACCTTTCACTTCGGTCACGGTGATGCCCGACACGCCTGCATCGGACAGGGCCTCGCGGACCTCGTCGAGCTTGAACGGTCGGATGATGGCGGAGATCAGTTTCATGCGCATGTCCCGAGGGTGGATGGGGCCAGCGCGCCAGCGCGCGTTGGCATCAGGCAACCACGGGTCATCAGGGTGATGACCGTGGCTGTTGCACCGGACACGTACAGGGCCGGGACGGCCGTGCCTCTCTCCTTGCACGACCGACGCGGGAGGGAGGGCAGCCCTGGTCGCGTATCCGGTCTCTCTTGCCCCTGTTTCAGCGGACCGGCAGTCCGCTGTACTGCAGCGGGCCAGCGACCCGCTCTACAACGGCGGGCCTGCGCCCGCCTTGCGGCTCCCCAGCCGCGAGAACGGAGGCGATGGCGGCGGGTGGGAGGGGGAACCCACCGCCATCGCGCCCGGTCAGCTGGCGTAGTACAGCTGGTATTCCAGCGGGTGGGTGGCCGCGCGGAACTTGGTCACTTCCTGCATCTTCAGCGCGATGTAGCCGTCGATGAAGTCATCGCTCATCACGCCGCCGGCCTTGAGGAACTCGCGGTCCTTGTCCAGCGCTTCCAGCGCCTGGTCCAGCGAGGAGCAGACCTGCGGGATCAGCTTCTCTTCCTCCGGCGGCAGGTCGTACAGGTCCTTGTCGCTCGGTGCACCCGGGTCGATCTGGTTCTTGATGCCGTCCAGGCCGGCCATCATCAGCGCGGTGAAGGTCAGGTAGCCCGACTGGATCGGATCCGGGAAGCGCATTTCGATGCGGCGCGCCTTCGGGTTGGAGACCCACGGAATGCGGCACGACGCCGAACGGTTGCGGGCCGAATAGGCCAGCATCACCGGCGCCTCGAAGCCCGGCACCAGGCGCTTGTAGCTGTTGGTGCCCGAGTTGGCGAAGGCATTGATGGCCTTGGCATGCTTGAAGATGCCGCCGATGTACCACAGCGCCAGCTGGCTCAGGCCACCGTAGCCGTCACCGGAGAACAGGTTGGTGCCGCCCTTGGACAGCGACTGGTGCACATGCATGCCGCTGCCGTTGTCGCCGACGATCGGCTTGGGCATGAAGGTGACGGTCTTGCCGTTGCGGTGCGCGACGTTCTTGATGACGTACTTCATGCGCAGCAGCTCGTCGGCCTTCTGCACCAGGGTGCTGAACTTGGTGCCGATCTCGCACTGGCCGGCGGTGGCCACTTCGTGGTGCTGCACTTCCACTTCGATGCCGACCTGTTCCAGGGTCTTGCACATTTCCGCGCGCAGGTCGTGCAGGGTGTCGGTCGGCGGGACGGGGAAGTAGCCGCCCTTCACGCCCGGACGGTAGCCGCTGTTGGCGCCGTCATACTTGGCGCCGCTGTTCCACGCCGCTTCTTCCGAGTCGACCTTGAAGAAGGTGTTGCCCATTTCGTTGGCGAAACGGACCGAGTCGAAGATGAAGAACTCCGGCTCCGGGCCGAAAAACGCGGTTTCGGCGATGCCGGAGGACTTCAGGTAGGCCTCGGCACGCTTGGCGATGCCGCGCGGGCAGCGGCCATAGGCCTGCATGGTGGCCGGATCGAGGATGTCGCAGCTGATCACGATGGTCGGATCGGCGTAGAACGGATCGACGTACGCGCTGGACGGGTCCGGCAGCAGCACCATGTCCGATTCGTTGATGCCCTTCCAGCCGGCGATCGAGCTGCCGTCGAACATCTTGCCTTCTTCGAACAGCGACGGTTCGACGATGCTGACCGGGAAGGTGACGTGCTGCTCGACGCCACGCATGTCCACGAAACGCAGATCGACGAACTCGATCTGGTTGTCCTTGATCAGCTTCTCAACGTTTTCCACGGACATCGGTACGACCTCGGATGGGGATGAATGCCTGCTGAGGTACAGCAATGACCGTGCCAACTTTTTGATTCCCGCAAGTTGTTGATTTCAATATGGCTGCCCCGCGCCGGTGCAGAACGGTGCGCACCAAACCGGTGCACCCGCCATCAGACGCACCCGTTTGGTGCAGCAGGGATCGTCTATCCTCTCGACCTCCTTCCTTCCGCCGCCCGTGCCCGCACCGTCCATGTCCGACCTGCTCTCCGCCCTGCTGCTGGGCATCCTCGAAGGCTTGACCGAATTCCTGCCGATCTCCAGCACCGGCCACCTGCTCATCGCCCAGCACTGGCTGGGTGCCCGCTCGGACTTCTTCAACATCGTCATCCAGGCTGGCGCGATCGTGGCCGTGGTGCTGGTGTTCCGCCAGCGCCTGCTGCAGCTGGCCACCGGCTTGAACCAACGCGAGAACCGTGAGTACGTGTTCAAGCTGGGCGCCGCCTTCCTGGTCACCGCCGTGGTCGGCCTGGTGGTGCGCAAGGCCGGCTGGTCGCTGCCGGAGACGGTCAGCCCGGTGGCCTGGGCACTGATCATCGGTGGCGTCTGGATGCTGCTGGTGGAGGCCTACACCGCGCGCCTGCCCGACCGAGACCAGGTGACCTGGACCGTGGCGATCGGCGTCGGCCTGGCGCAGGTGGTGGCGGGCGTGTTCCCCGGTACCTCGCGCTCGGCCTCGGCGATCTTCCTGGCCATGCTGCTGGGCCTGAGCCGCCGCGCCGCTGCCGCCGAGTTCGTGTTCCTGGTCGGCATTCCCACCATGTTCGCCGCCAGCGCCTACACCTTCCTGGAACTGGCCAGGGACGGGCAGCTGGGCAGCGAGAACTGGACCGAGGTGGGCGTGGCCTTCCTTGCCGCGGCCATCACCGGCTTCGTCGTAGTGAAGTGGCTGATGGGCTACATCAAGTCGCACCGGTTTACGGCCTTCGCCCTCTACCGCATCGCGCTGGGCGCGGCGCTGCTGCTGTGGTTGCCCTCCGGCAGCTGAACAGCACTGGGGCACGGTAACCCCATGGCCGGCCCCACCCCGTTTCCCCCACGGTTCCCCAAGGAGAATCACCATGAACCGCAAGCTCACCCTGCTCCTCCCGCTGGCCCTGATGGCCGCCTGCAGCCAGACCCCGGCCCCGGCCGGCAATGGCGGCGACGACGTGGCCCCGGCCGCGACCAAGGCAGCGGACCAGCAGACGCTGGCGCACCTGGATGCGCAGCGCCTGCAGAGCCAGCACTGGCTGCTGCAGCAGGCCACCGGCGCCGACGGCAAGCGCATCGACGCGCTGTTCGCCCGCGAAGACAAGCCGGTCACCCTGGACTTCGCTGATGGCCGACTGTCGGTCAGCAACACCTGCAACCGCATGGGCGGCGGCTACACCCTGGCCGACGGCAAGCTGACGGTCAGTGCGATGGCCTCGACCATGATGGCCTGCACCGACAAGGCGCTGATGGCGCTGGACGAAGCCGTGTCGAGCCGCCTGCAGGGCGAACTGAAGGCCGAGCAGGATGCCGATGGCAAGCTGACCCTGACCAACGCCAAGGGCGACGTGCTGGTGTTCAACCCGGAACCGACCGCTGAAACCCGCTACGGCGGCGCCGGCGAAACCGTGTTCCTGGAAGTGGCCGCGAAGACCGAGAAGTGCTCGCACCCGCTGATTCCGGACTACCAGTGCCTGCAGGTGCGCGAAGTGAAGTTCGACGACAAGGGCCTGAAGCAGGGTGAGCCGGGCAAGTTCGAGAACTTCTACGGCAACATCGAGGGCTACACCCACGAAGACGGCGTGCGCAACGTAGTGCGCGTGAAGCGCTACGAAGTGAAGAACCCACCGGCCGATGCGCCGTCGCAGGCCTACGTGCTGGACATGGTGGTCGAGTCGGCCATCGAGAAGTGATGTAGAGCCGACTGTTAGTCGGCTGGCTCTTGAAGGGCGGCCGCGAGGTCGCCCTTCTTCGTGGTGGGTAGAGCCGGCCGCTGGCCGGCTGCCTTGCGGAGCACCGCCAACACGCGGATGTTGCCGGCCAACGGCCGGCACTACCCGCATGCATCAGGGAGATCGGCATGAAGCACGTCCCCGCCCTCATCATTGCCGCGCTGCTGGCCATGTCTACGGATGTGGCCGCTGCCAGCACGCCCACCACCGGGCAGCTCGAGGCACATCCGTGGCAACTCGCGCGCGCCACCGACGCGCAGGGCCGGCGCATTGATGCGTTGTTCGTGCGCGGTCGACCGCCCTACACGCTGCGCTTCCAACCCGGCTACATGAGCGAGTTGAACCTGTGCAACCAGTCAAGCAGCACCTATCACCTGCAAGGTGACCGGCTGCTTCTTGAGGGCGGCATCATCACCACAGCCGCTTGCATGCGGGCCGAGGTGGCCGAACAGGAACGTGTCGCCGGCACGCTGGTGAATGCACGCGCAGAGATGACGCTTGCGCTGGATGAGCGTGGCCGCCTGCTGCTGCGCAATGCGCATGGCGATGTGCTGGTGTTCGCGCCGGTAGCCGGTACGGACGAATGAAAAGGGCGGCCGCAGGGTCGCCCGTCTTCGCCAGCGGTAGAGCCGGCCGCTGGCCGGCTGCCACGGGCGAATGCAGCAACACACGGACGTGGCCGGCCAGCGGCCGGCACGACCCGTTATGCAGCCTCAGCCCAGCGCCGGATTCAACGTGTAGGTGCCGTGCAGTGCCGCTTCGGCCAGCACGTGGCCGTGCATGGCCCGGTACGCGTCGGCGGCGGTGAAGCGTGCCGGCAGCTGCAGCGATGCCACGTCCAGCGCGAACACGCGGAAGAAGTAGCGGTGCACGCGCTCGTCATTGAACGGCGGATAGGGGCCGTCGTAGCCCAGGTAGTCACCGGCCATGTCCGGGTTGCCGGCGAACCAGCCGGTGAAGTCGTTCAGGCCCTGGCGGCTGCCGGCCGGCCCGGCCGGCGTGGTCTTGCCCTTCACCACGAAGCCGTCGCTGCAGCTGCCTGCGGCAATCTCGCGCACCGAAGCCGGAATATCGGCCATCACCCAGTGCACGAAATCACAGCGGGGCTGGTCGCGTGGCACGCTCATGTCGGTGCGGCCGACCGTCTCCGGCACGGTCGGCACGTCCGGATCGACGCATACCAGCAGGAACGAACGGGTGCCCTCCGGCACATCGCTCCAGGCCAGGTGCGGATTGCGGTCCGGTGCGAAGCCCGCGGCATCGCCTGCGGCGAATTCGCGGTCGATCGGTGCACCGTTGGTCAGGCTGTGGCTGCTCAGTTGCATCGGCGTGTCCTCACTCTTCCGGGTAACCCAGGCGCACCGCGATCGGGGTGAGCTTGGCGAAGGCGGCGCTCATCACGTCGCGGTAGTTGCGCCAGTGGCCCGGCGGGAAACGCGGCGCGCCCAGCTGCGCGGCCGGCGGCATCGGCCGCTCGAACAGTCGGCCCAGCAGTTCGGCCATCGCCTGCGGATCGTTGCCGATCTGGTCGATGCGCAGCAACACCTGCGGGTACAGATCGTCCTCGTGCAGGGCGGCGACCTGGGCCAGCGCGCGCGCCAGCCATTCGCTGGCTTCGGCCAGCGAGGTCATCGCCAGCGGCGCGGCCGCACCGTAGGCCACCCAGTCCAGCAGCATGTCGCGCGGATCGCGCAGCACCACCAGCAGGCGGCCCTGCGGCAACTGCGGGCGCAGCGCCCACAGCAGCGCGTTGTCCCACCACAGCAGCCAGTCGATGATCGCGTCGTCCTGCACGCCGCGCGACGGCAGCTGTTCGCGCCAGCGCTGCACCAGCCGCTCCGGCGTCAGCACGCCCGAAGCGAGGTCCTGCAGCGTGTGGTAGTTCTGGAACGCGTCGTCGGGTGCGTTGGAGGTATAGCGGTCGCTGCGCAGTACCGGGCTGGCCGCAGCCAGGCCGGTCGCCACGCGCTCCACGCCCGACCCCGGCGCACCCCACAGGAAGATCGGTGCGGAAGTGGCATCACCGTCGATCTCGCCCTTGTCCGGCCAGCTCGGCGGTGCCTTGGCCTGCGGCGGCAGCGGCAGGCGCTGCGGGGCCTGGTCGGCCTGCAGGGCAAGCCAGGTCTGCAGCGCGTCTTCGTGCTGCCCGGCGCGATCCTGGATCTCGCCCAGCCAGGTGCGCAGGTCGGCACGGTGGCCTTCCGGCGCCATGCCGATCAGCGCCTGCACGCGGGCGACGGCAGCGGCCGGATCGCGCTGGAGCAGGCCTTCGACCAGGCGGGTTTCGCCACTGACACGGCCCGGTTCGAGGCTGACGATACGCTCGGCGATCGCTTCGGCCTGCGCGTGTTCGCCCACCATGTCGTGCAGCCGCAGGCGCGCTTCCAGCGCCGGCAGGTGGCCCGGCATCGCGTCCATCCAGCGCTCGACCGTGGCGGCGGCGGTGGCACTGCCGACCTCCTCCACCGCCAGGCGTGCCAGCCACAGGTCGTGCAGCTGCGGGTGCTGCTCCAGGGCGGCATCCAGGCGTGCGCGGGCCTCGTCTTCGCGACCCAGGCGCTGCCAGGACATCAGCAGCAGCTGCAGCACGTCGCGGTCATCAGGCAGCGATTCCAGCAACGGCAGCAGGTGTTCCAGCGCCTGCAGCGGCTGGCCGCTGCGCAGTGCCAGTTCACCAGCCAGGCGGCGCATCGAAGGCGTATCCAGGCCTTCCTGCTGCAGCGCGATCTGCATCGCTTCTGCCGCAGCTTCCAGGTTGCCCTGGCGCATGGCCAGCTGCACCACCAGGCCATGCAACGAGGCGATGGTCGGGTTCAGTTCCAGCACGCGGCGGAACGCCTGCTCGGCGAAGGCCAGCATGTTCTTGCCCAGGTAGGCGAAGCCCAGTGCGTAAAGCACGCGGATGTCGTTGGGCAGGGCCTGGTTGGCGGCCGACAGCAGCGTCAGCGCGCGATCGGCATCATCGCGGCGCAGCGCGATCATGCCATCGATGGTCAGCAGCTCCGGGTGGTCCGGCTCGACACGCGAGGCCAGCGTGGACAGGCGCTGCGCTTCATCGAAATCGTTGCGACCGATCGCCAGGTGGGCCTGCATCAGGTACGCGGCGAATGCGTTCGGGTCCAGCCCGGTGGTGCGCGTCAGTGCTTCGCCGGCGCCGTCGAACTGGCGCAGGGCCAGCAGCAGGCCGGCGTGCTGCAGGTGCAGCTGGGCGTTGTCCGGGGCCAGCTGCAGCGCCTGCTGCAGGGCTTCCATCGCGTCCTCGGCCTTGCCCTGCTGCTGCAGCGCAAGCGCCAGCCAGCGGTGGGCCTCGGCCTGGCCGGGTTCATCACGGGTCCACGCCTGGGCCAGCTGCACGGCCTGGTCGGCCTCGTTCTGGCGCAACGCTTGGATGATCTGGTCTTGCATGGCGGTCCGGTTCAAGGGCAAACCCGCATTGTAGCGGCCTGCGCGCCCGTGCCGGTTCAGCCTTGCAGCACGCGCTGCAGGCGCTGCGCCACCCAGCGCTCGGAGAAGCCGTCACCGCGCCAGTTTTCCAGGAAGCCACAGTGTCCGCCCCAGCTGGCGGTTTCCAGATGCGCCTGGTGCGGCAGCTGCCAGTCACTGAAGGTCGCGTAGGGGATCACCGGGTCGTCCTGCGCCATCAGGATGTCGGCAGGCACCTGCAACGTGGACAGCCGATCGCCGGCAATCGAGTAGCCATCGAAATAGGCCTGCAACGAACCGAAACTGGTGTGGCGCTCGACCAGCCAGGCAGTCAGCGCGCGGATGTCCAGTTTCAGTACGCGGTCGTCGCAGTCGCTCAGTTCGGGGAACAGGTCGCGCTTGCGCCGCAGCGAACCGGCCCACTTGCGGCGGAAGTACCAGTCGTACATCGCCGGGCCGTTCTCGATGCTCTCCATGGTCAGCGCCGGATCCAGCACCGGGCATACCGAGGCCACGCGCAGCAGCGGCACGCCGGCCGCTGGCGCGCGCAGGGCCAGGCGCAGCACGAAGTTGCCGCCCAGCGAGTAACCGGCGGCCACCAGCGGCAACTGCGGCCAGCGCTGGGCGATATCGCCCGCGGCATGCACCACTTCGTCGATCAGGTTGGAGTGGAAGATGCCAGGGTTGAGATGATGGGTATTGCCGTGGTCGCGGAAATTCAGCCGCACCACGTCGAAGCCCTGTTCGAGCATGCGCGCGGCCGCCATGCGCATGTAGCTGGATTCGGCGCTGCCTTCCCAGCCGTGCAGCAGAAGGGCCATGCCTTTGGGTTCGCGGCCTTCGATGTGGCTGTGCCAGCCTTGCAGGCGCACGCCATCACCGCCGTCGAGGATCAGTTCTTCGCTGATCGCACCGGTCGCGGCCAGCAGCAGCAGGCCGCGCTGCAGGCGCATGCGGCTGGAGCTGAGCATCGACTGCAGATGCGGATTGCGCAGCCAGCGCGGCGGCTGGTAGTCAGCCGCGTGCAGCGTCGGCGTGCCGGCGTCCAGGACGGGTGGCGGGATCAGGGCCACCGCACCCTCACTCGGAGCTCATGGCCGCCACGATGCGCGCGCGCGACGTCTCCGCGATGCGCCGACGGCCTTCCAGGTCCTGCGCACCGATCGGTGCCAGGAAGTGCACTTCTGCACGCCGCGCCGGCTCACCGAGCAGGCGCAGGAAATTGGCGAAGAAACTCTCGCCGGGGCCGAACGCGACAATGGTCTGCGCATCGCCCTTGAGCCCGTACACCAGTGCCACCGGCTGCACCGGCACGCCGGTTTCAACCGCGGCCTGGAAGATGCGGGCATGGAACGGGCCTACTTCGTGGCCGCCGCGGGTGCGCCCTTCCGGGAACACGCCCACCGCCTTGCCTTCGCGCAGGCGATCGGCCATCACCTGCATCACGCCACCGAGCGATTCGGTGTTGCCGCGCTGGTGGAAGATGGTCTGGCCACGCGCGGCCAGCCAACCGACCAACGGCCAGCTGGCGATCTCGCGCTTGGCGACGAAGCCCATCATGCGCTGGCTGTGCAGGATGCAGATGTCGACCCAGCTGACGTGGTTGGCGACGAACAGCACGGCGCCGGGCAACGGCGTACCGATCTGCACCAGGCGGAAGCCGAAGATCCACATCAGCCCGCCCTGCCACCAGTTGACCACTTTGGCCCCCAGGGTCGCCTCGCCCACGCGCAGTTCGCCCCACGGCCGAAGCATGCCGATCAGGATGAGCGGCAGGAACACAACGATGTGGACCAACAGCAGCGGTACGCGGTACAGGTAACGGCACACACGCGCCACGCCGCCGCGGGGGGCCGGAGTGGGGGAAGTCATCCGCGCACGATACCGGAGGGCCGTCATCGCTGCCAGCCGATTTAGGCCATAACACCCATCGACCGGGGCAATCGGCGGGGAACGCTGGGTTCCGCTGCCGTCGCCGGCCGTCCGGGGCTCAGCCGTGGCCGGCCGCCACCACCGCCAGGGTCAGCCGCGAGATGCACACCAGGCGGCCCTGCTCGTCCTCGATGCGGATCTCCCACAGCTGGGTGCTGCGGCCGACGTGCAGTGCACGTGCGGTGCCGGTCACGGTGCCCGAGCGAACGGCGCGTACATGGTTGGCGTTGATCTCCAGCCCCACGCAGATCTGTTTGGCCGTATCCACGCACAGGTTGCCGGCGCTGCTGCCCAGGGTCTCGGCCAGCACCACCGACGCGCCGCCATGCAGGATGCCGTAGGGCTGGCGGGTGCGCTCGTCCACCGGCATGGTGGCCTGCAGCCAATCGTCGCCGGCCGCGCTGAAGACGATGCCCAGC
Organism: Stenotrophomonas maltophilia group sp. Smal12; assembly: GCF_037079935.1. Taxonomy (NCBI): domain Bacteria; kingdom Pseudomonadati; phylum Pseudomonadota; class Gammaproteobacteria; order Lysobacterales; family Lysobacteraceae; genus Stenotrophomonas; species Stenotrophomonas maltophilia group sp. Smal12. The sequence goes on from NZ_JBAWUK010000007.1 coordinate 27,332, forward strand.
GACTCGATCGCGGTGTTGCGGCTGAGCGTGTTGAGCTGCTCGAGGGAAACGGCTTCGCGGAACACCAGGGTCATGCGGGCACCTTCAGAGGATGGGAACGAGGCCGGCGCCGAATGCAGTGAGCATGCGGACCAGCAGCCATTTCGGGCCGACATTGACCTCGGGGAAATCGCCCACGGCGACATAGCAGCGGTGGAAGTCCGGGTCCTGCCGGGGCAGCGGCCGCGGACAGTCCGGGCCGGGCTTGAACTCGTAGTCGGTGGCATAGCGCCACGGCCAGAAGTCGAGGATCGGCAGTGCCTCGGAGGCCTTGCCGACGCTGTAGTTGAGCCCGGACAGCACCGGCGGCTTGGCCCGCGGCGCCACCGTCCACGAGTTCTGCGGGTGGATATCGCGCAGGATGCTCTCGGCCAGCTGCTCGGCGAAGGCCGGGTCATCGATGATCACCGCACCTTCGGTGTTGTAGTTCTCGCTGCGCGGATCGAAGTTGTGGGTGCCGACCACGCCGATGCGGCGGTCGACCACCAGCGACTTGGCATGCAGGCCCATGCGCGCGCCCTTGCGGGTGACCGGCAACGGCTTGTTGACCGCCTTGCTGCCCAGGAAGGAGGGCCGGGTCTCGGTGCGCAGCAGGCGGGTCTCGACCTCGCTGCCGGCCGCGCGGCGGCGCTCGCGCGCGTTCTGGTAGGCACTGCCGGTGCGCGGGTTCACCGCCAGCTGCTTGCCGGTGGGTGCCGGATGCTCATCGCGATCGCGGCTGTCGCCGGCATTGCTGCCCGCGGCGCTGCCGCCGATCAGCGGATTGCGCCCGCCGTCGTCGTCACCCCCGGGCGCGGCGATCGGATCAGGCAGCAGGTTGCGGTAGTCGACCGGTGCATCCAGCGGGAACGGCTTGTACTCGAAGATGTTGAAGCCCAGTTCGCGCATGTTGCGCCGCTTGTACTTGTACGACAGCGCATACACGATCGGGTTGTCGGTGGCGGCCAGGCTGTTGCTGGACACCACCACCCGCGGCGGCTGCGGGCGCTTGCGCAGCTCGCGGAACAGCTTCTGCGCCGGCTTGGACAACACCAGGTATGGCGTCTGCAGGATCACTTCCTCCTGCGCGCCGGCGATCAGCGCATCCAGCTGCGGCTCGGTCACGTGCTGGCCCGCCAGTGGCGCATCGGCCTTCTCGCGCCGGTGCTTGCGTGGCAGGTCGGCGACATAGCGCACCGAGGCCACCGGCAAGGCGGTATCGACGAAGGAACGGCTGACGAAGTCCATGTCATTGGCTTCGGCACTGACCCGCTGCACCCGCTCGGGGCGGCGGAAGCTGGCCGGCGGCAGGGTCGGCACGCCCTCGCGCAGCAGGGTGCGGCCGACATCGTTCAGGCGCTCGGCCGGCACGCTGCGCCTGGCATGCCAGAAGGCATCGAAGTTGGCGGCCATCGCCCGCGCCTCCGGGCCGGCGATCAGCACGTCGCGGTCGCGGAAGTTGTACTCGCGGTCCCAGTCGTAATAGTCGTCCTGGTAGTTGCGGCCACCGACCACGCCGATCGCATCGTCGATCACCAGCAGCTTGTTGTGCATGCGCTGGTTGAAGCGGCGGAAGCAGCACAGCACGCTGCCGGCATAGTCGAAGTAGTTCAGCCGGGCCTTGCCGAAGGTCGGGTTGTAGACCCGCAGCTGGAAGTTCTGGTGCGCGCCGGACAGCGCGCCGAGGATCTGCAGGTCGGAGATCGCCGAGAGCTGGTCGATCAGCACGCGCACCTTCACCCCGCGCCGCGATGCAGCCAGCAGCTCGTCGATGACCAGCCGGGCGCTGTCGTCCTTGTCGAAGATGTAGGTCTGCAGGTCGATGCTGCGGGTAGCGCTGCGCAGCAGGTTCAGGCGCGCCACCAGCGCACCTTCGCCCTCGTCGAGCAGGGTGGCGTAGTGGCGCGGCTGTTCGGGGGTGGATTCGGTGAACGCCCGGCCGGCCAGCGCACGCAGCGGTGAGTCCTGCGCGCAGCGGTCGGCGCGCTGGCAGCCGACCACGGTCGAGCGCGCCTGCACGGCGATCGCTTCGGCACGGTCGCGCTCGGCATGCGAAAGCGACGCGCAGCCGCTGCCCAGCAACACCGTTGCCAGCGCCAGTAAACGCAGCAGGAGGGTCACGGTTTCGGCGCCTCGCTCAGGCGCGCACGTAATACGAAGGTCACTCGGTCACTCAGGGCTAGCTGCCAGCTGTCCATTCCATACCGGCCTCGCTGCACGGTACCGCGGCTGACGACATCGCAATCATAGCCGGGTCGGGCGCACTCCGCCTTCTCGACCCGCAGCGACTCGGGGTGGCTGACGCCGCGCAGGGTCAGCCGGCCGTTGATGTCGCCGCCCTGTTCCACCGTCTCCGGCCAGTATGGCAGCGAGTCGAACTCGACCACCGGATGGCGCCCTGCATCGAAGAACTCTTCGCCGCGCATCCAGCCGGTGTAGCGCGCCTTGCCAGGGATCTCCACCGAACGGGTGAACATCTTCAGGTGCACCTGGTGGCGCCCGTCGGACAGGATCTCGATGCGCCCCTCGAAGTGCGGGAATACGCCTTCGATGCGCTGGCCGAAACGGGTCCGCACCTCGAAACCGATCCGCGAGCGCTGGGTATCCAGGCGCATTACCCGCGGTGCTTCGGCGGACACCGGCGGCAACGGCGTTGGTGGGGGCACGGCGGCCCAGGCCGGGCCAAGCGCCAGCAACGCGGGCAGCAGGAAGCGGCTGCGCCGCGCCTGGCTCATCGGATCACGGCCACCAGAACGCGTTCAGGCTGGCCACGCCCGGCTCGATCGAGACCTCGCGCGGGAAGCCGAGGACGGCCACGCCGCCCGGCGGCATGCCGCGGTAGTCGCTGCTGGTGCCGTCGGTCATCAGGGCCACCAGCTGCTCCAGGCCCGGGTTGTGGCCCACGATCAGCACCCGGTCCAGGTCGCGACGCTCGTCCACCAGCGCCGCCAGGGTGCCCGGGGTGGCTTCGTAGATCCGGTCTTCCAGGCGCTTCTCGACATAGCCGATGGCCGTCATCACCGCTTCCAGGGTCTCACGGGTACGTCGCGACGGCGAGCACAGCACGCAGTCCGGCAGCAGCTTGTTTTCCTTCAACCACTTGCCGGCAGCTTCAGCTTCGGCCAGCCCCACCGGCGACAGCGGCCGGTCGAGGTCGGCCTGGCCGGAAACGGCGGGTTCGGCATGGGCATGGCGCAGCAGGATCAGTTCACGCATCGCGGGTTTCCATGGAGAAGAGGATGCAGCAGGAGAAGTGAGGCAGGCATCAAAGCTTGAGCCAGGACAGCAGCGGCTCCCAGTCGGCCTGGTGTTCGCGCACCTGGGCGGAGCGATAGTCGAACAGGCTGCGGCCCAGGCCGGTCATGACCACGTAGCTCTGGCTGTCACGCAGCTGCGCGACCACCGGGTACGGCCATTCGGCCAGCATCTGCAATGCCTGCTGCGAGGTCTGGGTCCAGGGTTTGGTGCGGTTGAGGACCAGCCCTACCGGCAGCTTGCGGCTGTGCACGCGCGGGTTCTGGGCCAGGCTGTTGAGGAAGCCGACGATGGCTTCGATATCCAGCGCCGAGGGCAGCACCGGCACCACCACGGCGTCGGGCGCGTCCAGGAAATGGGGGATATCGTCGGCCAGCGCGCCGGCGGGTGCATCGATGATGACGGTATCGGTACCGTCGGGCAGCTTCTGCGCCCACTGCTTCTTCCGATACACATCGATGGGGAGCACCGCGCTTTCCAGCCCGGCACGCCGTTGTGCCCAGCGGGTGCTGGAGCCCTGCGGGTCGGCATCGGCGATCACCGTGGCCTTGCCCTGCAATGCCGCGTACGCGGCCAGGTGGGTGGCGACGGTGGTCTTGCCCACCCCGCCCTTGGAACCGGCCACCAGGATCGTCTTCATGCCAGCCTCGCTTCCGGGTACGTGCCCCGAGCGTACACCGGCGGTGGTGACGGGAGGTAGCGCCGTGCTGAACCCGTGGCCATCGCCTTTGCTATCGTGGCGCCCCCGAAGGATCGAACCGGCATGAGCGAACTGCAGGACCTGAGCGCACTGATCCGCGCCAATACCCCCCTGATCGTGATCGAGACCCAGGACGAGGGGCGCATCGTTGAACTGTTCCGGCAGACGCTGATGCACGTGTGGCGGGCCCTGCACCGCTGGTCCATCACCGAGGGCCTGCGCCGCATCGACCTGGACCGCGAGGATCCGCCGGTCGGCCCGCCCGATGCCAGCGCCGCGCTGCAGATGATCCGCCAGGCTGATCAGCGCGGTGTCTACCTGCTGCTCGATTTCCACCCCTACCTGGGCTATGCCAGCCACCAGCGCGCACTGCGCGACCTGATCCAGCGCCGCCACAGCGAGCCGCACGTGCTGGTGCTGATCGGCGCCAAGGTCGAGCTGCCGGCCGAGCTGGAAGCACTGGCGGTGCGCTTCAACCCGCGCCTGCCCGATGCCAACGCCCTGCTGAAGATGCTGCGCGAGGAGGCCGACGCCTACGCACGCGAGCACGGCGGCCGCCGTGTCGAGGTCGACAGCGAGGCGGTGAAGAAGATCCTGAAGAACCTGCAGGGCCTGAGCCTGGTCGATGCCCGCCGCATTGCCCGCCAGCTGATCTACGCCGATGGCGCGCTGCGCGACGACGACCTGCCGCAGCTGGCACGGCTGAAGTTCGAGCTGCTCAACCGCAGCGGCCACCTGTTCTTCGAGCACGACAGCGCACGCTTCGGCGACGTGGCCGGCGCCAACCGGCTCAAGCGCTGGATCAGCCAGCGCCGGGTGGCCTTCATCGCCGGCTCGGCACCGGCCGGCCTGGACCCGCCGCGCGGCATGCTGCTGCTGGGCGTGCAGGGCTGCGGCAAATCGATGCTGGCCAAGGCCACCGCCGCCGGCTTCGGTGTACCGCTGCTGCGCCTGGACGTGGGTGCGCTGTACAACAAGTACCACGGCGAGACCGAGGCCAACCTGCGCCAGGCGCTGGCCTCGGCCGAGCAGCTGGCGCCCTGCGTGTTGTGGATGGATGAGATCGAGAAAGGCTTGGCCAGTGGTGGCGAGGACGGTGGCGTATCGCGCCGCGTGCTCGGCTACCTGCTGACCTGGATGGCCGAACGCAAGGCGCCGGTCTTCATCGTCGCCACCGCCAACCAGGTGCACGAACTGCCGGCCGAGCTGCTGCGCAAGGGCCGTTTCGACGAGATCTTCTTCGTCGACCTGCCCCCCCCCGAAGTGCGCGTGGAACTGCTGCGGCTGCACCTCGGGCGACGCCAGCTCAATGGCGACGACTTCGCGCTGCCGGCGCTGGCGGCCGCGGCGAATGGTTTCTCCGGCGCGGAGATCGAGCAGGCGATCGTGGCCGGACTGTACGCAGCGCACGCCGAAGGCCGGCCGCTGGACACCGAGCTGCTGATGAATGAGATCCGCACGACGCGGCCGCTGTCGGTGCTGATGGCCGAGCAGGTAGAGGCACTGCGGGCATGGGCGTCGGGGCGGACGGTTTCCGCGGACGATTGAGGTTCCCGCGAACGGCGCAGCCCCTCGTGGCGGCTGGTTGGCTGTGAACATCAAAAGCCGCGCTTGGCCGGGCGGGGTGGATTCGCGGGGGACGCCGTAAACCCGTCCTGAAGTGACCCCCGCGAACCCACCCCGCCCGGCCTCTGACAATTTCTGAGTGCGTCCGCCACGGAAAAGAAAAAAGAAAAGCAGAAGCGCTTGGCTGGCTGCCTTTTGTCGAGCCGAGCCCACGCTCGGCTGCCTTTCGATCAGATATCGGATACTCGATTCCGATGCAGATTCATCCACGCATGGCGTGGATCTACCGTGTCGCCCAAGGTCGACACCTACCAACAGCAGCGTCGAACCGTCAGAGGTGGGGCGGTGTGGGTTGGCAGGACCGTTGGCGCCATGGGCCCGAGGCATGCCTCGGGCGGGTTGGTCAGGACGCCCAACCCCGGTCTTGCCGTGTGCGCAGGACTGCGCACACGAGCAAGGCGCCATCGAGCCCCCATGGGTGAGGGCGCTTTGCTTGCGAAGCACTGCTTCGCAAGCGCCCGAACGCCCAGCCTCCAGCGGCTGGGCCGGGCCGCGGAGCGGGGTTTACGGCGTGTCCTGCCAACCCACACCACCCCGCCATCCCGCGGATTGCCCGCTGCTGCTGCTGCTTCGGCTGTTGCTTCTGCGGGTGCCGGGTGCAACCCGGCCGCCCCCTACCCTCAGGGCCAGGCCGGCGGCGCGGCCGCCCACGCCTGCTGCACTTCCGCCAGCGAGGCACGCTCGTCGTCTCGCCACAACGGCAACAACTGCGCATAGCGGCTGCTGTCGCTCCATTGCGTCGGCTCGGTACGCACTGCGGCGGCATACCACTGCACCGCCTCCTGCTTCCGCCCGGCCCGCCACAGCGCCAGCGCATAGGTCGGTGGCAACCAGCCCGGCTTGCTCAGCGAACCACCGGCAGCGGCCTGCCATTGCTCCAGGGCGGCTTCGGGCTGGCCCTGACGCAGCAGGTCCCAGCCGTAGTTCCAGCGCACGCCACGGCCCAGGCTGCCCTGCACCGGCGCATCCTTCAGCGCTTCGCGATAGAGCTGTTCACCCAGTTCGGTACGGCCCTGGGCAATGGCCACCGACGCCAGCTGCACGGTGGCCTCCACGGTCCGCCGGCCGCGCTCGCGCTGCTTGAGCAGCTGCGCCACCAGCTCATCCCCGTCGGACTGGACCACGATCATGGGCACGGCGGCCGCATCGCTGTCGAAATAGAACTCCTGTGGTGCCGGCACCGCCGGCGCGGCCCACACCGGGGCCGTTCCCGAGACCAGCAACATGCTGCCCAGGATCTTTCCTGCAACTGACATCCCTTCTCCCCAGGCCGCAACCGCAGCCCCCTCTCTCTCTCTCTCCCCGATCCTAACCCCAGCATGGCCGCCGGCGCGAGTGCCGGGGCGGCCGGGCCTCGCTGCTACAATTCGCGCCTTTCCCGTCGCGTGCCTGCACGCGGCCGGTGCCAGCCGATCCTGACCGGGCCAGCCATGACCAGTACCGCGCAACTCACGTCGCCCTCCTCCACCGACCTGATCGACCGTGACTACACGCTCGACCACAAGTACACCCGCAACGAGGGGCGGATCTATCTGAGTGGCGTGCAGGCGCTGGTGAAGCTGCCGCTGATGCAGCGGCTGCGCGACGCACACGAAGGCATCGACAGCGCCGGCTTCGTCAGCGGCTACCGCGGCAGCCCGCTGGGCGGCTTCGACCTGGAGCTGTGGCGCGCTCGCAAACACCTCGACGCGGCCAAGGTGAAGTTCACCCCCGGCCTGAACGAGGACCTGGGCGCCACCATGGTGTGGGGCACCCAGCAGACCAACCTGTTCCCCGTCGCCAACGTGCAGGGCGTGTTCGGCATGTGGTACGGCAAGGGCCCGGGCGTGGACCGCTGCGGCGACGTGTTCAAGCACGCCAATGCCGCCGGCACCTCGCGCTACGGCGGGGTGCTGGCACTGGCCGCCGATGACCATGCCTGCCGCAGTTCAACCCTGCCGCATGGCAGCGAGGACGAGTTTGTCAGCGCGATGATGCCGGTACTGAATCCGGCCGGTGTGCAGGACATCCTCGACATGGGCCTGCTGGGGTGGGCGATGAGCCGCTATACCGGGCGCTGGGTCGGCTTCAAGACGATCGCCGAGACAGTCGAATCGTCGGCCTCGGTCGAGGTCGACCCGATGGCGCGCCGCATCGTGCTGCCGGAAGACTTCGAGATGCCTTCGGGCGGTCTCAACATCCGCTGGCCGGACCCGCCGCTGGACCAGGAAATGCGCCTGCACCGCTATGCGGTGAAGGCCGCACAGGCGTTCGCCCGCGCCAACGGCATCGACAAGGTGGTGATGGACGCGCCGCGCGCGCGGCTGGGCATCGTCACCACCGGCAAGAGCTACCTGGACGTGCTGCAGGCGCTGGAATACCTGGGCCTGGACGAAGCCGCCTGCGCCGACATCGGCATCCGCGTGTACAAGGTCGGCATGACCTGGCCGCTGGAGCCGCAGGGCATCGCGCGCTTCGCGCAGGGCCTGGAAGACATCATCGTGGTGGAGGAAAAGCGTGCCTTCATCGAGCGTCAGATGAAGGAACAGTTCTTCAACTGGCCGGCCAGCTGGGGCCAGCGCCCGTCCATCGTCGGCAAGTATGACGAGACTGGCGAATGGATCCTGCCGTCCACCGGCGAGCTGACCCCGGCCACCATCGCCGGCGTGATCGGCCGCCGCATCCAGAAGTTCTTCAACAACGCATCGATCGAGCAGCGGCTGCAGTGGATGCAGGAGAAGGAAGCCGAGCTTGCGTTGCCGCGCGCCAGCTTCCCGCGCGTACCGCATTACTGCTCGGGCTGCCCGCACAACACCTCCACCAACGTGCCGGAAGGCTCGCGTGCGCTGGCCGGCATTGGTTGCCATTACATGGTGACCTGGATGGACCGCAGCACCGACACCTTCACCCACATGGGCGGCGAAGGCGTGACCTGGGCCGGGCAGGCGCCGTTCACCGATACCCCGCACGTGTTCCAGAACCTCGGCGACGGCACCTACTTCCACAGCGGCTCGCTGGCGATCCGCCAGGCGGTCGCCGCTGGCGTCAACATCACCTACAAGATCCTCTACAACGATGCGGTGGCGATGACCGGCGGCCAGCCAGTGGACGGTCCGCTGAGCGTGCCGGACATTGCAAAGCAGATGCGCGCCGAAGGCATCCACACCATCGTGGTGCTGTCGGACAACATCGGCAAGTGGACCGGCCAGCGCGAGCACTTCCCCAGCGACGTCGAGTTCCATGACCGCAGCGAACTGGACGAAGTGCAGAAGCGCCTGCGCGAAGTAAAGGGTGTGTCGATCCTGATCTACGAACAGACCTGCGCCACCGAGAAGCGTCGCCGCCGCAAGCGAGGCAAGCTGGAAGACCCGCAGAAGCGGGTGATGATCAACTCGCTGGTCTGCGAAGGCTGCGGTGACTGCGGGAAGAAGAGCTTCTGCGTGTCGGTGCTGCCGAAGGAAACCGAGTTCGGGCGCAAGCGCGAGATCGACCAGTCCAACTGCAACAAGGACTATTCCTGCGTGAACGGCTTCTGCCCCAGCTTCGTCACCGTGCACGGTGGCCAGCCGCGCAAGGGCAGCAAGCGCGATGCGTCCACGCTGCTGGACAACCTGCCGGCGCCGACCCTCCGCGACAGCCTGGAACAGCCCTGGAACATCCTGATCACCGGCGTCGGCGGTACCGGCGTGGTGACCATCGGTGCGCTGCTGGGCATGGCCGGCCACCTGGAAGGCAAGGGTGCAACCGTGCTCGACCAGACCGGCCTGGCGCAGAAGGGCGGCGCGGTGACCACGCACATCCGCATTGCCCGTCGCCCTGAAGACATCCATGCCGTGCGCATCGCCGCTGGCGAGGCCGACCTGGTGCTGGGCTGCGACATGGTGGTGGTCAACGATTACTGGGCGCTGTCGAAGGTCCGTGCCGGCCGTTCGCAGGTGGTGCTGAACACTTACGAAGCGATGCCAGGCACCTTCACCACTCGCCCAGACATGCAGTTCCCCGCCGCCGACATCATCGCCGGCGTGCGCGTGGCACTGGGCGGCCAGGAGCCGTTGCTGCTCGATGCCACCCAACTGGCCACCGCGCTGCTGGGCGATGCCATTGCCGCCAACCTGTTCATCCTCGGCTACGCCTGGCAGCAGGGCCTGGTGCCGCTCTCGTTCGAGTCACTGATGCGCGCCATCGAGCTCAATGGCGCCGCCGTGGCGATGAACCAGCAGGCGTTCGCCTGGGGCCGACTGGCCGTGGTCGATCCGCAGGCGGTGCAGCAGGCCGCCGGCCTGGTGCGCAACCGCCATACCGATACCGAATCCACCCCGGGCCCGCTGCATCCGCTGCCGCCAGGCGAGTGGGAGGGCAATGAATGGGGTGCCACTGCGGCACCGCGCAACACCGGCGACGAACGCGAACTGCGTGGCCTGCCCTCGCACGGTGGCGACGTGGCGTTCCTGCCGCTGGACGACGCCCGCCTGTCGCGCTCGCTGGATGAAATGATCGAGCGCCGCGCCGCGTTCCTGGTCGAGTACCAGGATTCCGCCTACGCCAGGCGCTACCGTGACCTGGTAGCGCGCGTACGCGCCACCGAAGCCGACCGCATCGGCGGTTCCACTGCGCTGACCGAGACCGTGGCGCGCTACCTGTTCAAGCTGATGGCCTACAAGGACGAGTACGAAGTGGCGCGCCTGTACACCAGCGGCGACTTCCAGCGCCGCCTGCAGCAGCAGTTCGAGGGCGACTACCAGCTGCGCTTCCATCTGGCACCGCCGCTGTTCGCGAAGAAGGACGAGCAGGGACGGCTGCTGAAGAAGGAATACGGCCCGTGGATGTTCAAGGCCTTCGGTCTGTTGGCGAAGCTGAAGTTCCTGCGTGGCGGCCGCTTCGATGTGTTCGGACGCACCGAGGAGCGCCGCATGGAGCGCAAGCTGATTGCTGATTACGAGGCGACGGTGCAGGTGCTGCTGGACGGGCTGGAGGACGACCGTCTGTCGCTGGCGGTGGAGATCGCCAGCATTCCCGAGCACATCCGCGGCTTCGGCCATGTCAAGGAAGCCCACTTCGCGCAGGCCAAGGCGCGGGAAGCGGCCCTGCTGGCGCAGTGGCGCAACCCGAAGGCGCTGCATATCGTGCAGGTGGCTTGAGAAAGGACGCAAGAAGCGGGGCAAGCTATAAGTTGCATTCCAAATAAGAAAGCTATAGGTTGCATTTCAAATAAGAAAGCTATAGGTTGCATTTCAAATAAGAAAGCTATAGGTTGCCTTACAACGAAGCAACCTATGGATTGCTATCGTCGAGCGCAGGGTACTGACTCGTTTGCAGCGGAAGGGCTTGTATCGGGGCGCCTACCACCCGCGCTCGCCTGACCAGCGCATCGCCGATGAAGGAGAAAGCTCTGTGGCAGTCAAGTTTGTTGTCCGAACTCCCCAACAGTTGGGCTCGCTCATGAAAGCGTTTCGCAAGCAGGCGGGCCTGACACAGACAGATCTTGGCAAACAACTGGGTATCAGCCGCCAAGCGGTGACAGCTCTGGAGCACGAACCAGAAACAGCTTCGTTTGGGCGCCTGATGAAGGTGTGGGCGGTACTAGGAATCGAGGTGACTCTACAGCAGGGGACGGAGCGCTCAAGCAATCAAGATATGGAATGGTAGCGATGAGTGAGCTAGCGATCTGGATGAACGGTGTAGAGGTAGCGAAATGGCAGCAGAACTCGAACAGCTCTCCGCGCCTTACCTACACCCAAAACTGGCTTGAGTCTGGTTCGCCACGCCCTATTTCCCTCTCACTCCCATTGCTGCCACTTGGTGAAAGTCACCGTGGACAGAAGGTTGTCGACTACTTCGACAACCTTCTTCCTGACAACAGCGAGATCAGAAGCAGGCTACGCGATCGCTTTTCAACCCGCTCAGCGGGAACCTTTGACCTTCTCGAGGCCATCGGTCGGGATTGCGTTGGCGCTGTGCAGCTGCTACCCGTTGCAGCCACACCCAACGATCTGCAGAGCATCCAATTCCGGCCATTGAATGAGGGCGAAGTTGCGGACATCCTGCGAGGAGTTACTGCACCCGCACTGCCAGGATCAAGGCACCATCCGAGTGACGAGTTTCGAATCTCTATCGCCGGTGCACAGGAGAAGACAGGGCTACTTCTGCACGAGGATCAGTGGTGTATTCCCATCGGCAGCACGCCTTCTACTCATATCTTCAAGTTGCCCCTAGGCCTGGTCGGCAACATGAGGGCAGACATGCACCAGTCAGTCGAGAACGAGTGGCTGTGCATGCATCTGCTTTCCGCCTTCGGAATTCCCGTTGCAGAGACGCAAATGGGACGTTTCCAGGACCAACGCGCGCTCATTGTTGAGCGATTCGACCGCCGTCTGTCTGCGGACCGCCGATGGTGGCTGAGGTTGCCACAGGAAGACATGTGCCAGGTCTTTGGTCTGCCCGCCGCCAGGAAATATGAATCGGATGGTGGCCCAGGCATCGTGGCCATCATGGATCTGCTTCGACAATCCGAGCATTCCGAGGATCGCGCGACCTTCTTCAAGACGCAGATTCTTTTCTGGATGTTGGCTGCAATCGATGGCCATGCCAAGAACTTCAGCGTTCACATTGAAGCTGGCGGCCGCTTCAGATTAACGCCCATCTATGACGTGCTTTCGGTCTACCCCATTCTCGGCCGCGGACCCGGCCAGCTGGAGCCTCGTGATGCGAAGCTCGCCATGAGTATCAACGGACGGAATCGACACCGAAGTCTGCTGGATATTCGACGACGGCATTGGAACGAAACAGCTCGCGTCTGCGGTGTAAGCGATGGCGCAGAACCATGGATCGAGACACTGCTGGAATCCGTGGAACCTGCCATCGCACAGGTCACGCGTCAGCTCCCGGATGATTTCCCTTCCAACGTGTCCGGACCTATTTTCCAGGGACTGCGTGCTGCTGCGGCACGCCTTTCCAGCATGGCACCGGAGGCCTGATCACCCCAACCGCCACAGCAGCAACCGGTTATTGGCCGGCATCGCCACGTCACCCAACCGGGTAAACCCGTTGTCGGCCGCCAGCGCCTGCACCGCTTCGCTGTCGCGGATACCGCTGCGCGGGTCGCGCGCCTTCAGCCAGGCATCGAACTGCGCATTGCTGTCACTGGTATAGCGGCCGCCATAGTTGAACGGACCGTAGATCGCCAGCAGCGCACCGTGACGCAACAGTGGCGGCAGCGCGCCGAACAGCACCTGCACGTACTCCCAGCCCATGATGTGCAGCGTGTTGGCGCTGAATGCGGCGTCGAACGTGCTGCTTTCTGGAAGGTCCAGGCCCGTCGCCGGTGGCAGCTCCACCTGCAGCGCCACCGGCGGCAGCAGGTTCAGCAGCGCGGCCTCCGCACGCCAGGCTTCGATGCCGGGCAGATGGTCCGGATGGTCGCTGGGCTGCCAGCGCAGCCACGGCCAGCGCTCGGCGAAGAAGGCTGCGTGCTGGCCGGTACCACTGCCGATCTCCAGCACCCGATGGCGGTCGCCCATCCACGGGTCGAGTGCGGTGGCGATGGGTTCGCGGTTGCGCTCGCAGGCTTCTGAATACGGCTTGCTCGACATCAGGACGGTGTCCAGGCGGGGTCGGCCCCATTGTGCACGAGGGGGTGTCTGCAGGGCTTGCAGCCCTGCACCCGCAGGAGCCGGAGCCAGAGCCAGAGCAACGTCAAAAGCTGGCATTCCGTGGGTTGGCGGGGTGGGCCCGGTTGCGGGGGGCGCCGTAAATACGTCCCTGTAGGCTCGGTCGCCGCATCCATGCGGCTCACGCCCCCGCAACCGGACCCACCCCGCCTTTGACAGTTCTCCGCGATCTGTCGGAATGGGATGGCCTGCTCTTGGTGGGTGTCGACCTTGGTCGACACGTAGATCCACGCCATGCGTGGATGCTCTTCGTTCCATTGTCGAAATGTTCGATTTCAATGGAGATTCATCCACGCATGGCGTGGATCTACCAGATCGCCGGAATCTGTCAGAGGTGGGGCGATGCCGGAGTGCGGGGTGTTGCTGTTGCTGTTGCCGGCCTGCGGCCGGCACTACCGCGGGTGCAGGGCCGCAGGCCCTGCCGACCCACCCTAATCCTCCACCGGGAAATCCTCGATCGGCTTCAGCACATCGAAGTGCTCGCGATGCAGCTTGCCCTTCAGCTTCGGCAGCTCCGGCAACGGTGCGTCCACCCGCGTGTCCGGCAACCGGTCCAGCAGGTTTCGCACCAGGGTCAGCCGGCCCAGCCGCTGGTCGTTGAAGTCCACCAGCGTCCACGGCGCCGCCTCGCGATGCGTCGCGCGCAGCATCGCCTCGCGGGCCTCGGTGTACGCGCTGTACTTGCTGCGCGATTTCAGGTCGACCGGTGAGAGTTTCCAGCCCTTCAGCGGATCGAGATGGCGTTCGGCGAAGCGCTTTTCCTGCTGCTCCTGGTCCACGCACAACCAGTACTTGAACAGCAGGATGCCGTCGTCCACCAGCAGCTGTTCGAACACCGGCGCCTGGCGCAGGAACTGCTGGTACTCGGTTTCGCTGCAATAACCCATCACCCGTTCAACACCGGCACGGTTGTACCAGCTGCGGTCCATCAGCACGATCTCGCCGGCGGCGGGAAGATGCGCGGCGTAACGCTGGAAGTACCACTGCGTGGCTTCACGGTCGGTGGGCTTGGGCAGCGCCACCACCCGGCATTGGCGCGGGTTGAGATGCTGGCTGATGGCCTGGATCGCACCGCCCTTGCCGGCTGTATCGCGGCCTTCGAACAGCACCAGCAGGCGTTGCCCGCTGTACTGAACCCAGCGCGCCATTGCAGTCAGTTCCAGCTGCAGCGGCAGCAGCAGTTTGTCGTAGTCCTTGCGCTTGAGCTTGGCCATCGTCACGCCACGCGGGGAGGAAGCCGGAGCGTAACGCAGCGGTTGCTCAGGGGGTGTCGACGCCGCGCCAGCCCTGCTCGCCCGCCAGCGTCTGCAGCAGGGCGGAAAGGTCCTGGGCAAAACCTGCCATGTCGAATACACCACTGTCTTCGCGTGCCTGCGCCAGTTCGGCACGCAACGCTGCCAGCGCCGCCGGCTTGTTGCCCAGCGCGCTGGCAGTGGCGATGAACGCCGCATCGTCGGCAACGTTCATCCGCGAAAGACCCAGATGATGGTTGAGGCTGCCGGCCACGCGCGCGGCGAAGGTATCACCCGGGCAGGTCAGCACCGGGCAGCCGGCCCATAGCGCATCGGAGGCGGTGGTGTGCGCGTTGTACGGATGCGTGTCGAGGAACAGGTCGGCCAGCTGATAGCGGGCCAGGTACTGCGGATGCGGCAGCTTGGCCATGAACACCAGGCGCGCCGGGTCCAGGGCTGCGGCCTGCGCGGCCGCACGCAGGCGGGCGTCGGCCTTGCCGGGCCCGGACAGCAGCCACAGCACGCTGCCGGGCACGGCCTGCAGCACCGCGAAGGCGCGGCCCATGCTGCGCGGGTTGAGCTTGTAGCTGTTGTTGAAGCAGCAGAACACCACGCCGTGTTCGGGCAGCCCGCACTCGGCGCGGGACGGTGCCGGTTCCAGTACGCGGGTGTTGTCCGAGGGCTGGAAGGCACGTGGCAGGCGCAGGACGCGTTCGCTGAAGTGAGGTTCCAGCGATGCCGGCAGCACGAATTCGTCGGCGACCACGGCATCCAGCCAGCGCGCACCTGATGTGCCGGGGTAGGCCAGCCAGTTCAGCTGCAACGGGGCCGGGCGCATGGCCAGCACTTCGGGCGTGCCGCCGCCCCCCCAGCCGCGCAGGTCGAACAGCAGGTCGATGCCCTGTGCACGGATGCGGGCCGCGATGTCGGCATGCCGCAGTGCGGCCACGTCATGCAGGCGGGTGGCGGCCTGCAGGCGTTCGCGGATGCGGCTGCCATCGGCGCGGTTCAGCGCGAACAGGTGCAGTTGCAACGCCGGGTCATGGCGCAGGTGTTCGAGCAGGGCCACGGTCAGCAGCCCGGTGGGATGGGCGCCGAAGCCATTGGAGAGGAAGCCGACGCGCAACGCGCCGTGCTCGCGAACCTTCACTGCAGGAAGGGGGCGCACCGCCGACGCAACGACCGCGGCGCGTGCGCGCGCACAGGCCAACTGCTCCGCAGCGCTTACGTCTTCACTGAGGAAGGCGAAGGGTTCCACTGCACCCTGACCCGCGGCGAGCGCGTTGCGCACCTGCGCAGCCAGCGTGTCCACGTCCTGCCAGTCGCACAGGCGGCGCTGCCAGGCCAGGCGCTGGGCGGCGATGTAGGGTTCGCCCGGCATCAGCGCGTGCGCGCGGCGATAGGCCGCTGCTGCGCCTTCGGCATCATCGGCATCTTCCAGCGCGTGGCCCAGCCACAACGCGATGCCCGGGTGCTGCGGGGCCAATGCCGAGGCCTGGCCGAGCAGCTTCGCCGCGTCGGCGTGCGCGCCGGCCATCCACGCCACGCGCCCCAGCCGCGCCAGCGCTTCGGGGTGGTTGGGGCGCAGCTGCAGGGCACGTCGTGCGGCCTGCTCGCCGGCAGCGATGTCGCCGGCTTCCAGTTCCAGATCGGCCAGCATCACCCAGGCGACGAAGTCGCCGGGCTGGCGTGCGATCGCCTGCTGCAGGTGCTGCCGCTGCTGCCAGGCCGTCATCGTGCTCAGCCCGCCGACAGCTGGGCCAGGGCGTCGACCTGGTGTTCGTGGCTGAGCCGCTGCAGCAGCGGGTCGAGGTCACCGGCCAGGATGTTGGGCAGGTCGTACAACGTCAGGCCTTCCACGCGGTGGTCGGTGATCCGGCCCTGCGGGAAGTTGTAGGTGCGGATGCGCTGGCTGCGATCGCCGCTGCCGACCTGCAGGCGCCGCGACTCGGCCTGTGCCGCGTCCTGGCGCTGGCGCTCGGCATCGAGCAGCTGCGCCTTCAGGCGCTTCATTGCCTTGTCGCGGTTGGCGTGCTGGCTGCGCTCGGTCTGGCACTCCACCACCACGCCGGTCGGCACGTGGGTGATGCGGATCGCGGACTCGGTCTTGTTGACGTGCTGGCCACCGGCGCCGGACGAGCGGAACGTATCCACCTTCAGGTCGGCCGGGTTGATGACGATGTCATCGACTTCGTCGGCCTCGGGAATGATCGCCACGGTCGCGGCCGAGGTATGGATACGGCCCTGCGATTCGGTGGCCGGCACGCGCTGCACGCGATGCGTGCCCGATTCGAACTTCAGGCGCGAGAACGCACCACGGCCGACCACACGCGCCACCACTTCCTTGTAGCCGCCATGCTCGCCGGGGTTGTCCGATTCGATCTCGACCTTCCAGCCCTGGCGCTCGGCATAGCGGGCGTACATGCGGAACAGGTCGCCGGCGAAGATCGCGGCTTCGTCGCCGCCGGTGCCGGCGCGCACTTCCAGGAACAGGTTGCCTTCGTCGCGCGGGTCACGCGGCACCAGCAGCAGCGCAAGCTCCTGCTCCAGTTCCTGCAGGCGCGCCTGCGCGGCGGCGATTTCCTCGTCGGCCAGCTCGCGCAGGTCGGGGTCGGCGCGCATGCCTTCGGCGGCGGCCAGGTCGGCCTTGGCACGGGCTTCATCGGCCAGTGCAGTGGCGACCGGTTCAAGTTGGGCGAATTCGCGCGAAAGGTCGCGGAAACGGGTGTTGTCGGCGACCACGTCGGGTTCGGCGAGCAGGCGTTCCAGTTCTTCGCGGCGCTCGGCCAGCGCTTCCAGCTTACGGCGCAGGGTCGGCGTCATCGGGTCTCACGGGTGGGTGGTGGTAGCCCGGCGTGGCCGGGAACAGGCGCTCGGCGGCGCGGGTCAGGTCGGCATCGCCACTCAGCGCGGCGGCGCGCAGTGCGGCGGTCGGCGGATGCAGCAGGCGGTTGGTCAGGCCGTGGGCCAGCAGTTCCAGCACTTCGTCGGCGGGCTTGCCGTTGGCCAGCTGCTGGCGTGCGCGCTCCAGCAACTCGGCGCGGGTGGCCTCGCCGAACGCACGCAGCTGCCGCAAAGGCGCCTGATGGGCACTGGCCTGCTGGGTCTCGACGTAACGCGATACCTGCAGGTCGATGATCGCCTCGGCTTCGGCGGCGGCCTCGCGGCGGCCACGGCGGTTGTCTTCCACCGCGCGCTCCAGGTCATCGACGGTGTAGAGGAAGGCATCGTTGAGCGTGCCGACCTCGGCTTCGATGTCGCGCGGAACGGCCAGGTCGAACAGCAGCATCGGCTTGTGCCGGCGTGCACGCAGGGCCTTGGCCACCATCTCGCGATGGATCACCGGCTCGCGCGCGGCGGTGGCCGAGAACACCACGTCGGCCTCGCCCAGGTGACGGTCCAGTTCGGTCAGCGGCAGGGCCACGCCGCCATGGCGGCTGGCCAGTTCCTGCGCGTGGGCCAGGGTGCGGTTGGCGATCAGCAGCCGCCGCACCTTGCCTTCGCTCAGGTGCCGTGCAGCCAGCTCGATGGTCTCGCCGGCACCAACCAGCAGCACAGTGGAGTCGTCCAGCCGGGCGAACGCGTTCTGCGCCAGGCGCACCGCCGCCGACGCCACCGATACCGGGTTGGCACCGACCTGGGTATCGGTGCGCGCCCGCTTGGCCACCGAGAAGGTCTGCTGGAACAGGCGGTCCAGGCGCTGGCCGAGCAGGCCATGGTCGCGCGCGGTCGACCAGGCGTCCTTCACCTGGCCGAGGATCTGCGGTTCGCCCAGCACCATCGAGTCCAGCCCGGTGGCGACCCGGAACAGGTGGCGCACAGCCTCGGCATCGGCATGCTGGTACAGATAACCCTGCAGGTCACCGGCCTGGCTGCGCAGCCACTGGTCCAGCGCCTGTGCCGACTCGGCCACGGCGTACAGCTCGGTGCGGTTGCAGGTGGACAGCAGGACCGCCTCGGCGATCTGCGGGGTATCGCGCAGCGAGCCCAGCGCACGCGGCAACGCCTCACCGGCGAAGGCCGCGCGCTCGCGCAGCTCCACCGGTGCGGTCTGGTGATTCAGTCCGAGCACCCACAGGGTCATTGTTCAGTTGCTTGCGATAAGCTGCTGGCCATTGGACGACATTTTAAGGCCCCGATGCCGACGATGCCCGCATTGATTCGCATCCCCAGTGTTCTGCTGCTGTCCCTGGCCTGCGCGCAGGCCCTGGCGGCGGTGCCGCCCAAGGCCCCCGTGCGGGCCGCGGCCACCGGGGAACTGGCGCTGGAGCCGGTGATGGCCGGTGAGTTCGCCCTGCAGGCCGGCAAGCTGGCCGAGGCCGCGCGCTGGTACCTGCAGGCCGCGCAGCAGACTGACGGCGATGCTGGCCTGGCCGA
Source organism: Stenotrophomonas maltophilia group sp. Smal12 (assembly GCF_037079935.1). Taxonomy (NCBI): domain Bacteria; kingdom Pseudomonadati; phylum Pseudomonadota; class Gammaproteobacteria; order Lysobacterales; family Lysobacteraceae; genus Stenotrophomonas; species Stenotrophomonas maltophilia group sp. Smal12. The sequence goes on from NZ_JBAWUK010000007.1 coordinate 46,186, forward strand.
GCGCGCGACCCGTATCTCCATGCTTGCCAACGATGACGCCAGCGCCGCCAAGGGCCTGGCCCTGTGGCAGCAGCGCGCCCCGCGTTCGTTGACCATGCGCAGCGCCGCCGGTGCGCTGGCCATGCGCCAGGGTGATGTGAAGGCCGCCCGCACTGAATTGCAGGCGCTGCTGGCCGACCCCGACGAGCGCGGCTGGAAGTTCGCCCTGGCCGCGCTGATCGGCGGTGGCCGCGACCCGGCGGTGCCGGCGCAGGTGCTCGGCGAGCTGGTCGATGCCAATGCGATTCCGCCGAAGATCGAGGCCTGGCAGGAGTTCGGCCGCCTCGCCCTGCGCATGGACAAGCCCGACCTGGCGCGTCGCATGATCGATGAAGTGGTCAGGCGCTTCCCCGAAGAACCGCGCGTAGCGTTGCTGCGTGCCAGCCAGCTGCAGCAGGCCGGCGAGACCGACAAGGCCTTGTCGCTGCTGCACGACGTCGAGCCGAAGACCCGGCAGGACCCCGAGCTGCGCAATGCGGTGGCCATCGCCTACGACAGCCTGGGGCAACCGGCTGCGGCCGAGCGCGTACTGGCATTCGGCCCGCAGGATGTGCAGACCTGGGGCATGCGCGCTTCACTGTTGGCCAAGCAGGGCGACAAGGCGGCGCTGTCCAACCTCTACAACGAACTGTCGCGGCAGGCGGCCAAGCCGGACCCCGCGCAGCGCCTGTTGCTGGGCAAGATCGCCGAATACCTGAAGCGCTATCCCGAGGCGGTGCAGTGGTACCACAGTGTGCCCGGCGGTGATGAGCTGAGCGAGGCGCGCCTGCGTGCGGCAAACGCCCAGGCGCTGGCCGGACGGCTGCCGCAGGCACTGGATGAGGTGCACGCGATCCAGTCCGACGCGGTGGTCGACGATGATGTGCGCCGTGACGCGTATCTACTGGAGGCCGAGCTGCGCCAGCGCGGCGATGACAGTGCTGGCGAACTGGATGCGCTTGCCCGCGGCCTGGCCGCCTACCCGGATGACAATGGCCTGCTGTACGCCCGCGCGCTCACCTGGGAGCGTCGGGACGATATTCCGCGCGCCGAGGCCGACCTGCGCAAGATCCTGGTGACCGACCCGGAAAACGTGCCGGCCCTGAACGCCTTGGGCTACACCCTGGCTGACCGTACCGGGCGCCTGCAGGAGGCGCTGGAGCTGATCGACCGCGCCCGCGTCGCCGAGCCGGACAACGCCGCTATCGTCGACAGCTATGGCTGGGTGCTGTATCGCCTGGGCCGCAAGGACGAAGCGCTGGTGCAGCTGCGCCGGGCCTGGACCCTGGCCAAGGACCCGGAGATTGCCGCCCATGTCGGCGAGGTGCTGTGGGTGCTGGGCAAGCATGACGAGGCCCGCCACTTCTTCGACGAAGCCGCCAAGCTCGACCCTGAAAACCGCGCGCTGCTGCGCGCCCGCGAGAAATTCAATCCATGAGTGTTTCCCTGATCCGGCCGCTGCTGTTGGCGGCAGCGACCCTGGCGGTGACCGCCTGTACCAGCGTGGGCACGCAGAAGACCCCGCCACCGGCGGTGGTCGAGACGGTCTCGGCCGAAGCGGCGCGGGCCGAAGCGGCGCGCGTGGCCGCCCTGCATGCACAGCCGGACTGGGCCTTCCAGGGCCGGGTCGCGGTCAGCAAGGGCAAGGACGGCGGCAGCGGTCGCATCGACTGGAAGCAGCAAGGCCGCCGCTACGTGGTGGAGTTGAGCGCGCCGGTGACCCGGCAGAGCTGGAAGCTGACCGGCGATACCCATTCCGAAGCTGGCCGCCTGGAAGGACTGACGGGCGGCCCGCGCGACGGCGAGGACGCCCAGCAGCTGTTGCTGGAGGCGACCGGCTGGGACATTCCGGTCAACCAGTTGCCGGAGTGGATCCGCGGGCTGGTCGCCGGCGACGCCGCCGGCCCCGAGACGGTCGAACGCGACGGTGAAGGCCGGCCGCGCCGCATGCAGCAGATGGGCTGGCAGGTACAGTACCTGGACTGGTACCCGGCCGACGCCGGACGACCGGCGCTGCCGCGCCGGATCGAGGCCAGCAATGGTGACGCCAAGGTGCGCCTGCTGGTGGACCAGTGGGGGCAGGGCACGCCATGAGTGGGGCAGTCGACGACGCGGGCTGGTCCTGGTGGCCGGCCCCGGCCAAGCTGAACCTGTTCCTGCACATCACCGGCCGCCGGGCCGACGGCTACCACGAACTTCAGACCGTGTTCCGCCTGCTGGACTGGGGCGATCGCATCGGCCTGCGCCTGCGTGAAGACGGCCAGGTGCGCCGGCAGGGCGAGGGCCTGGCCGGCGTGGCCGAGGCCGATGATCTGGCGGTGCGCGCCGCGCGTCTGCTCCAGGAAGTGGCGAAGGTCGCGCAAGGTGCGGACATCATCGTCGAAAAGCACGTTCCTGCCGGTGGCGGCTTCGGTGGCGGCTCGTCCGATGCGGCCACGGTACTGGTGGTGCTGAACCGGCTCTGGCAGGCCGGGCTGGACGAAGAGGCGCTGGCCGCGCTGGGCCTGCGCCTGGGCGCCGACGTGCCGGTGTTCGTGCGCGGTCGCAACGCCTGGGCAGAAGGGGTGGGCGAGCGCCTGCAGCCGATCACGCTGGCGCCGGCCTGGTATGTGGTGGTTGAACCGGGCGTTCATGTTCCCACGCCGGCCCTGTTTGCAGACCCGGATTTGACGCGCGACAGCCCAGTGGCGAAAATAGAGGACTTCGCTTCCGGGACCTTGGTCGGGAACGCGTTCGAACCGGTGCTGCGCCGCCGTGAGCCTGCCGTCGAGGCAGCGCTTGCCGCGTTGAGCGACATCGGCACCGCGCGGCTGACCGGTTCGGGAAGTGGTTGTTTCGTCGAATTCGCGTCGCAGTCTGCTGCAGAGCAGGGACGGTCGAAATTGCCGAAGGAGTTGCGGGCAAGGGTGGCAGCGGGCGTTGCGCGTTCGCCACTGCTGGATGCACTCGAGCAACACTGATTTATCAATGCAGGGGCGTCGCCAAGAGGCCCAAGGCACCAGGTTTTGATCCTGGCATTCGTAGGTTCGAATCCTACCGCCCCTGCCAATAGCGGCTGTGTCCGCGCCTTCCAGCGCATCGCCCGCGCGGGACGTGGAAACAACCGCGGTGTTGTCAGCAGCAGGGGTCCATCCGGGTCCTTGCCGCCCCCGGATCCCCGCCACTCGTCCCCGCCCGAGACAATCATGATGCAAGAGTCCCCGAACCTGCTGGTCTTTTCCGGCAACGCCAACAAACGTCTGGCGCAGAACATCTGCAAGGAACTGGGGGTTCGCCCGGGCAAGGCGCTGGTCTCGCACTTCTCCGATGGCGAAGTGCAGGTGGAGATCGAAGAGAACGTCCGCAAGCAGGACGTGTTCGTGATCCAGCCGACCTGCGCGCCGAGCGCGGAAAACCTGATGGAACTGCTGGTGCTGATCGACGCGCTCAAGCGCGCATCGGTGGCCAGCGTGACCGCGGTGGTGCCGTACTTCGGCTACTCGCGCCAGGATCGCCGCATGCGCTCCTCGCGCGTGCCGATCACCGCCAAGCTGGCGGCGAAGATGTTCAGCACCGCGGGCGCTGATCGCGTGCTGACCGTCGACCTGCACGCCGACCAGATCCAGGGCTTCTTCGATATTCCGGTGGACAACGTGTACGCGTCCCCGCTGCTGCTGGCCGACATCTGGCGCGCCTACGGCACCGAGAACCTGATCGTCGTCTCGCCGGACGTGGGCGGCGTGGTCCGCGCCCGTGCGGTGGCCAAGCGCCTGGATGACGCCGACCTGGCGATCATCGACAAGCGCCGCCCGCGCGCCAACGTCTCCACCGTGATGAACATCATCGGTGACGTCGAAGGCAAGACCTGCGTGATGGTCGATGACATCGTCGATACCGCCGGCACCCTGTGCGCCGCTGCCGCTGCCCTGAAGGCGCGCGGTGCGCTCAAGGTCGCCGCCTACTGCACCCACGCGGTGCTGTCGGGCCCGGCGGTGGACAACATCACCAATTCCCAGCTCGACGAGCTGGTGGTGACCGACACCATCCCGCTGAAGGACGCCGCGCGGGTGTGCAGCAAGATCCGCCAGCTGAGCGTGGCGGAGATGCTGGCCGAAACGATGCGCCGCATCGCCTTCGGCGAGTCGGTCAGCTCGCTGTACGTCGACTGAGTTTTTCGTCCCTGCCGGCAACGGCGGGGACATACCCCGGGTGCTTCTGGTCGCGGAAGCATCTTCAACCGCCACGCCGCAGGGCGCGGCAACAACCTGAGTAGTCGAAAATGTCGAAGACCCATGAAATCAAGGTCACCAAGCGTGAACTGCAGCGTAAGGGTGCGAGCCGCCGCCTGCGTCACGCCGGTGTGATCCCGGCCATCGTGTACGGCGGCAACGCCGAGCCGGTCGCCATCAGCCTGGACCACAACGAAATCTGGCTGGCCCAGCAGAACGAGTGGTTCTATGCCTCGATCCTGGACCTGAACCTGGACGGCCAGGTGCAGAAGGTCCTGCTGCGTGACATGCAGCGCCACCCGTACAAGCAGCTGATCATGCACCTGGACTTCCAGCGCGTGAACGAGAACGAAGCCCTGACCGCTTCGGTCCCGCTGCACTTCGTCAACGAAGACACCTCGCCGGCCGGCAAGGCTGCCGACGTCGTGGTCACCCACGAACTGAAGGAAGTGACCATCACCTGCCTGCCGAAGGACCTGCCGGAGTCGATCGAAGTCGACCTGGGTGAGCTGAAGGCCGGTGACGTGGTGTACCTGTCCGACATCAAGCTGCCGAAGGGCGTGGAAATCCCGGCCCTGGCGCTGGGCAAGGACCACGACGACGCCATCGTCACCGCCAAGGCCGGCAAGGCCGACGCGGCCGACGAAGAAGCGGCTGCCGCCGAGTAATACCGCTGCGGTGCCTGCCTCCGGGCAGGCACCGTACTGGAAGGAACCATGGCAGGACTGCGACTGATCGTCGGTCTGGGCAACCCCGGATCGGAACACGCCCGGACCCGGCACAATGCCGGGTTTCATTTCGTTGAGGCCCTGGCGGAAAAAGCCGGTGCGCGATGGAATGTGGACAGCAAGCTGTTCGGCGAGACCGCCAAGGTCGAGATCGCCGGGCAGACGGTGTGGCTGCTCAAGCCCGCCACCTTCATGAACCTCAGCGGCAAGTCGGTCACCGCCGCGCAGCGGTTCTGGAAGATCGAGCCGGAGGAAACCCTGCTGGCCCACGACGAACTGGACCTGCCGCCCGGCGCGGCACGGCTGAAGTTCGACGGTGGCCACGGTGGCCAGAACGGCCTGCGCGACACCATGCGCCTGCTCGGCCACGGCAAGTTCCATCGCCTGCGCGTGGGCATCGGCCATCCCGGCCACAAGGACCGCGTGGTGGGTTGGGTGCTGGGGCGCCCGTCGAAGGACGACGACGTGCTGATCGCACGCGCCATCGATGATGCGATCGACGTGATGCCGCTGGCGGTGCAGGGCGATTTCAACGAAGCGATGAAGCGGCTGCACACCCCGAAGTAAACCGCTTTGGGTAGGTGCCAACCTTGGTTGGCACACAATGATCGACACCGAGATGGATTGGCCAAGCAGCGCGCGCGCTGTTTCACCAATCACTTTCACCCCAGAGAGCTGTCACCCATGGGTATCAAATGCGGCATCGTCGGCCTGCCCAACGTCGGCAAGTCGACCCTGTTCAATGCGCTGACCAAGGCGGGTATCGCCGCGGCGAACTTCCCGTTCTGCACCATCGAGCCGAACGTCGGCATCGTGCCGGTACCGGATCCGCGCCTGAACGAGCTGGCGGGCATCATCAACCCGCAGAAGGTCATCCCGACCGCGGTCGAGTTCGTCGACATCGCCGGCCTGGTTGCCGGTGCCGCCAGCGGTGAAGGCCTGGGCAACAAGTTCCTGGCGCACATCCGCGAAGTCGATGCGATCACCCACGTGGTGCGCTGCTTCGAGCACGGTGACATCGTGCACGTGGCCGGCAAGGTCGATCCGATCTCGGACATCGAAACCATCGATACCGAGCTGGCGCTGGCCGACCTGGACAGCGTCGAGAAGGCGCTGAACCGTGCCGAGCGCGCCGCCAAGGGCGGTGACAAGGACGCCGCGGCGCGCAAGCCGGTGCTGGCCAAGCTGCAGGCGGCGCTGTCGGAGGGCAAGGCCGGTCGCTCGGCGGGCCTGGACGAGGAAGAGAAGGCGCTGGTGCGCGATCTGTTCCTGCTCACCCTGAAGCCGGTGATGTACATCGCCAACGTGCTGGAAGACGGTTTCGAGAACAACCCGCACCTGGAAGCCGTGCGCGCGCATGCCGCCGCCGAGGGCGCGCAGGTGGTGCCGGTGTCGGCCGCGATCGAAGAAGAGCTGTCCCAGCTCGACGACGAGGACCGCGATACCTTCCTGGCCGACCTGGGCCTGAGCGAGCCGGGTTTGAACCGCGTGATCAACGCGGCCTACAGCCTGCTCGGCCTGCAGACCTACTTCACCGCTGGCGTGAAGGAAGTCCGTGCGTGGACCGTGCGCAAGGGCGCCACTGCCCCGCAGGCCGCCGCGGTCATCCACACCGACTTCGAGAAGGGTTTCATCCGCGCCGAAACCATCGCGTATGACGACTTCATCAAGTACAAGGGCGAAGCCGGCGCCAAGGAAGCCGGTCGACTGCGCCTGGAAGGCAAGGAATACCGCGTGCAGGAAGGCGACATCCTGCACTTCCGCTTCAACGTCTGATCCAGCGGCATCGGATCGACCCCGGACGCCCCGCCTTGTGCGGGGCGTCTGCGTTTCTGGCGATGGACAAAAAATCACCACGCTGCGAAACGCTTGCGGCGTGACGTTCGCCGGCACTTGTCCACAGCAAACTCCCATCGCTTTCCACGCCGCATGTGGAAAACCGTGCAGCTCCCCTGTAGCGCCGAGCCCACGCTCGGCTTGGGGGGCATCAGCCGAGCGTGGGCTCGGCTCTGCCAGGCTTGCCTGTGCAATGTGGACAAATTTTCACCACGCTTCGAAATGCTTGCGGTGCAATGCTCGCACCCACTTGTCCACACCAAATCCCAACCACTCTCCACGGCGGATGTGGAAAACCGCGCATGGGCGTGGACAAAAAAACGCCACTCCCTGAAACGCTTGATGCGTGGAGCTCACCGCCACTTGTCCACATCAAACTCCCATCGCTTTCCACGCGGCATGTGGAAAAAGTGCCCGGCACTCCCTTGCCGGACACTTCCCGCATCACCAGGTGTACGACACGCCCAGCTGGGCACCGACGTCGCGGAAGCCCATGCCGCCGCTCTGCCGGCTCACTTCGCCCCAGCCGCGCCAGCCGCCGGACAGATCCACCTGTACACCGGCCTTGGCTTCGTAGATGTCGCGCGGCAACTGCCGCTGCAGCCGTTCACCGTCCATCGCCAAGCCCGCGCCATTGCCGCCGGACCACCAGTTCACTGCCATGTACGGATGCACCTGGCCCTGCGCCGGGCTCAACCCGCGGCTGTAGAGGCGCAGGCCGAGGCGGGTGCTGGTCTCGTCACCACTGCGGTCTTCGACCACCGTGCCGTTGGCCTCGACCACGCGGTCGCTGTCATAGCGGCTGTGCACCACCTGCAGTTGCGGTTGCAGGTAGATGCCGCGCTGCGCGGTGCGCCGCAGGGGCAGCACATAGCCGGCTTCGGCCGATGCACTCCAGTTGCGGGCGTCATAACGTTCCTTCTGCAGGCCATCGCCCTGCACGCTGTTGCGGAAGCGGCCGTACTGCAGCCAACCATCCACATAGGCGCCGCCCTGCATGCGCGCATCCTGCAGCCACGTGGCATAGGCACCCACACTGGTGCCGGTGACCACGCCACGCGCGGTATAGCCGGTCACCTGCGAGCGGCTGTCATTGCGCGCGCGGCCGTGGCCGAGCATCGCACCTGCCTGCAGTTCGCCCGCGCCGCCCACCTCGAAGCGACGGCCGACGCCGACCAGCACGCTGCTGATCTGCCCATCGACCTGGATCTGGCGGCTGCGGTCGTGGCTGTCGGGCTGCGCGCTCCGAAGGTGCATCCAGGCCACGGCATCGCTGCTGGTGCCGGCCTCGGCGGCGGGGTCACCGGCGCGGTCGTGCAGGCTGTGCCGGAACATGCCCAGCGCGGCGCTGCGGTTGGCCAGGTAGGCCGCCGGTTCCGGGCGTTCCACCTGCGGGCGCGGTGGATCGATCGGCGGCTCCGGCGGCAACGGTGGATCGACCGGCGGTTCCGGCGGTGACGGTGGATCGACCGGCGGCTCCGGCGGCTCCGGCGGCTGCGGCGGATCAATCGGCGGTTCCGGCGGATCGACGGGTGGCACGTATTCCGAACGCAGGTACCAGTTGCCATCATCCGGGGTCGACACGCCGCCCTTGAACAGGAAGTAGTCGTAGGCACCGGCGACCGCGCGTCCCTGCAGGCTGAACTGTGCATCGGACTGGCCGCCAACGGTGATCAGGCGGATACCCTCCTGCGTCAGTGCACCGGCACCGCCGGCATTGCGCACGCTCACGCTGGCAGTGCCGCTGCTGTTGCCACTGATGACCAGCTGGTCGCCCAGCGAAGTGTCGTCACCCAGTGCACGGTTGAAGATCCACTGACCACCGTTGCCCACATAGTCGCCGCTGACAGTGACGGTCTTGAAGCCGCTTGCCCCCGGGGCATCGAAGGCGATGGTGCCGGCGTGTTCGAGCGCGCCGACGCTGGAACTGGCACGCACGTTCCACTGGCTGCTGCCATCCAGCGCAAGCTGTGCGACCTGGTAGCCTGAGTTGTTGCGCAGGGCACCGCTGAACGTGGTGCCGTTGCCCAGCACCATGCGTACGTCAGCCGTTGCGCTGTCGACCACCACGTCACCGCGCAGCGTGCTGGCGTCGGCGCTGAAGTCGATGCGGCTGGTCGCCACGCTGCTGCCATCGGTGAACACCGTGTCGCTGACCCGCAGCAGGCGCCCGCTGCCGTCGCCTGCGGTCACGTCGCTGCCATTGACGGTCAACGCATGGTTGCTGCCCTGCAGCCAGAACGCGGCGCCGCTGGCGGTCTCGATGTGGCTGTCATTGAAGGTGGCCCGGTTCCAGTACGGGCCGAACGCGGTCAGGTAGGAGCGGTAGCCACCACTGTTGCTGCCGGTCATGCGGATGTCCAGGCGATCGGCCTGGGTCAGCCGCGCGGTGTTCATGTGCACGATGCCGAACGCGTTCTCGCCGTCGCCGCGGATCGCAACGGTGTCGAGCAGCGCGGTGGCGGTGGAGCCACCGATGAACACGCCGCCACCCCCGTTGCCGCGCACGTCGATCACGTTGCCGGTGGCTTCAATGCGGCTGGCGGTGCTGCCGGTGGAACCGGTCACGCGTACGCCATAGGTCGTATCGCCGTGCGTGGTGATCCGGCCGCCCTGCACGGTGGCGACCCCGCCGGCGATCTCGACACCGTAGCCGTAGGTGTCGGTCCAGGTGTCGATGGTGCTGTCGGTCAGCTGCAGGCGCGACTCATCGCTGGCCAGCCAGAATCCGGAGTAGCCATCACGCACATCGAACGCGGCGTCGCGGGCGGTCAGCTGCCCCCAGCTGTTGATGTTCACGCCATAGCCGCCGACAGTGTAGAAGCTGCCGCCGTTGATCACTGCGCTGGAATAGGTCTTGCTGATGCGGCTGCCGAGCAGGCGCATGCTGCCACCCACCGAGTGCGCTTCCACGTTCTCCAGCAGCACGCTGCCACCACTGTCGATATCGAACCAGCCGCCTTCCATGTAGGTGTCATACAGCTCGGCGCGGCTGCCCGCGCCATCGACGGCAACGCCGGCGAGGATGCCACCGGGAGCGAGGGTGATGCGGCTGTTGCGGATCGTCAGCAGGCCCGCGCTGTCGGCGCGCAGACGGGCACCACCGTCGGCGCTCATCTGCAGATCGGCCAGGTGCAGTTCACTGCCCTTGCCGGACGCACCGGCCAGCGCCGCACCGGTACCTGTCACTGAAAGGCGGCCCCCGGTGTAACGGATCACGCCACCGTTGTAGGCCTGCACGCTGCCGAATCCGCTGCCGTTGCGCGTGGCATCGATATCGACATCGCGCGCATCGATCACGCTGCCGGCACCATTGGCATACAGTGCGTAGAAGCCCACGCCGGTAGCGGGTGCGATCGACAGGGTGGCACCGCGCAGCTGCACCTGGCCGCCACTGGCAGCAGACACGGCGCTGCCATTACCGGTCACGTTGATGCGGCTGCCGTCGATCAGTGCGCTGCTGCCAGCGCCGGTGACGGTCAGTGCGAAGCTGCCCGCGCCATGGGTGAGGACATCATCGGCACCCAGCTGCAGGTTGTTGCCATCGCTGACCTGCAGGGGCCCGGTCAGATCGGCGGCGTGGACTGGCAGTGCCGCCCACAGGGCGGTTGCCAGCAGGCTGGGAAGGAGGGGAGCAGGCGCGAGGCGCGCGCGCCCGGACGCTCGGCGGCGCCGAGTGGGGGAGGCGTACATGCTGTTGGACTTCCTGTGGCAGGGCGCAGCAGGGCTGCGCGGACTGGCGCGGCAGGGCCGCGTCGCTGCGGAAGCCACACGCGATGGCAGCTGCAGGCGCCATCGGGCTTCCGTCCCCCACGGCGACGCGGTTGCTGCCGGCAGGCGCACCATGGCGGGATGCGTCCAGCCTAGAAATCGGCACTGTCCTATGGAATCAGGCGTTTCCTAAAGCCGTCGCAGGCCCCCGCACGGGGCCTGCAGGATTCAGCCTGGAGTGGGCCTCAGGCGAACAACGAGGCCTGCAGGCAGTACTCGATCAGTGCCTGGTCACTGTCCACGCCGAGCTTGCGCATCGCACTGATCTTCTGCGTGCTGACCGTCTTGGCGCTGCGCTGCAGCTGGCGTGCGATGTCGCCCACGCTCATGCCGCCGGTAAACAGTCGGATCACTTCCAGTTCGCGCGGCGACAGGCGTGCACGGACCGCATCGGCATCGGCTGGTTCGCTCGCCGCGACCGGCAGCAGGCCCGGTGGCCGGTAGACGCGGTCGGCCAGCACCACGCGCAGGGCCTGTACCAGGCTGCCCAATCCATGGCTCTTGAGCACGACGCCGCCGGCGCCGGCGGCATACATGGCTGCAACCAACGACGGATTGGACACCATCGTCAGCACCAGCAGGCGCGTCTCCGGGAAGCTGCGGCGCAGGAACGAGATCAGCTTGATGCCGTCACCGAAGCGGTCGCCCCCCGGCATGCTGTAGTCGGTGATCACGACCTGTGGGCGGGTGCGGGTCATCAGTTCGATCAGCGTCGCCGGGTCGGCCGCCTCACCCACCACGTCCAGATCCAGTTCCCCGGCCAATACGTCGCGGATGCCGGCAAGCACGATCGGGTGGTCGTCGGCGATGAGGATCCGTGTGGTCATGGCAGGGTCGGGTCGTCAGGTGGGGAAGGGGAGGCCGCATCAAGCAGCGGATGCAACAGCTGTTCGAGGCGTCGCTGGAAGCGGGCAAGCGACGCCGCCTGGGTGGTCAGGTCATCGCCGCTCGCAAGGCTGTGCTCGATCTGCAGGCCGCTGTCCACCAGGGCGGGTGCGCCCACGATGACCAGTGCGCCACGGATGCGATGCAGTACCTGCACCACGCGCGCGGGATCGGCGCTGGCAATCGACTGGCGCAGGCTGTCCAGGTCGGCCTGCATGGTCTGCACGAACAACGCCTGCATCTTCGCGGGAACCTGCAGCGGGAGATCATCATCGCCCGTATCGGTGGATTCCGGTGCTTGCGGTGGCGCGGCAACCGCTGCATCGCCCCGGGTGATCTGGATCAGCAGGCGTTGCAGCGCTTCCAGCGTGATCGGCTTGACCAGCACGCCCTGCATGCCCGATTCCTGGCAGCGCTGGCGTTCGGCCGGGTCGGCATTGGCGGTGGCGCCGTGGATCGGCACGCTGACACCGCGCGCCCGCAAGGCGCGCGCCAGGCCATAGCCATCCAGCCCGGGCATGTTCAGGTCGGTCAGCACCAGCGCGAACTCGTCCTGATGCCAGTAGCCCAACGCTTCATTGCCGTCGCTGGCGACCACGGCGCGGCAGCCGAGCTGTTCCAGCTGGTCGCGCAGGATCGCCTGGTTGATCGGGTTGTCCTCGGCCACCAGCACCTGCAGGCCGAAACGGCGCGTCGCCGGCAGGCGCCCTTCGGCGCTGGCCGCCAGCGGCTGGCCACTGGCGGCAGCCAACGCGAGCACGATCGCGTCGAACCGGTGCAGGCCAACCTGCCAGGCGCCATCGATCTGCCGTGGCCGCACGCCGCCGTCGCGGCAGGCAACCGCACGCGGTCCATCCACCCACCCGGGCAACGCGTCGTCCAGGACCAGGTCGAGCAGCACGGTGGACGACGGCAAGCCCGCCGCGCTTTCATCGCGGTATACGCTGGCCAAGGCACCGCGCTGCTGCAGGCGCTCGCACAGCGATTGGACCAGCTCGCGCACACCGCCCCGCACCTGTACCTGCAGGCCCGCAGGCAACTGCGGCGCAGGAGATTGCTGCGGATCGGCCGGCGCCGGGGGCAGCGGCAGTTCTACGCTGAAGCTGCTGCCCAGGCCGCTCTCGCTGACCACGCGCAGCTGGCCTTCCATCAACGCCACAAGATGCGCGCAGATGGAAAGGCCCAGGCCGGTGCCGCGCATCGCATCGGTGCCCGGGTTGGCCTGGAAGAACGGCTCGAACAGGTGTGCCTGGTGCTCGCTGGCAATGCCGATGCCGGTATCGGCGACCTGCCACTGCAGCCAGCAGCGCTGCTCTTGCCAGCGTGCCGAGACGCGCACCACCACGCGTCCGCTGTCAGTGAACTTCAGCGCGTTGCTGATCAGGTTGTTGAGTATCTGGCGGATCCGTGCCGCATCACCGCACACCACGGACGGCACGTCGGCATCGATGCAGGCGTAGAACTGCAGCCCTTTGCTGGCGGCCGCGGCAGCATACGAGTCGAGCGCATCCTCGGTCAGATGCACTGGATCGAACGGGCTGGGTTCCAGGCTCAGTTGCCCGGCCTCGGCCTTGCTGACATCGAGGATGTCGCTGATCAGTTGCATCAGCGTCGAGGACGAACGCTGGATCGTCCCCAGGTAGTCCCGCTGACGCGCATCCAGTGGCGTGAGTCCGAGCAGTTCGAGGGTGCCGAGCACGCCGTACAGCGGCGTGCGGATCTCGTGGCTCATGGTGGCCAGGAACTGGCTCTTGGCCCGGTTGGCCTGGTCGGCGGCACGGCGCGCCTGCTGCAGCACCTGCTCGGCTTCGTGCTGGCTGCTGAGATCGATGAACAGACACAGCACCGCCGGCTCGCCGCGATAGCGCGCCGGCGTCGCGGTCACCAGCAGGTGGCGGCCTTCGGGCGTGGTGTAGGCCAGCCCATCGCCGAGCGTGGTGCCTCCAGCGGACAGCACGCTGCGCCGCCAAGGGCCATGCCAGCCTCCGCTGTGGTGGTCTTCGCCCAGCCAGCGGCGGGCGAGGGTGTTGTCCAGCAGCACATTGCCATCGGTACGGTGCAGCAGGCACAGCCCGATCGGCGCGTTGTCCAGGATGGTGCGGCTGAAGGCTTCGCTTTCCAGCAGCCGCGCGTGGTTGCTGCGCAGCGGCTCGATGACCGAACGCCGATACGCGCGCAGCACCAGCGTGCCACCCAGTGCCAGCAGCAGGGCCACCACGGTCGCACCGAGCAAGGGCCCCTGTGGGTGCTGGAACACCTGCCGCCAGCTGACGTGGTACACCGCCAGCCAGCCGCGCTCGCTGCGCATGCGGAACTGCAGGCCTGCAAGGCCAGCCTTCCAGGAGGTGCCAGCGTCACTGGCGTCTGCTGCATCGCCCAGCAGGCGCTGGCCATCGGCATCGAACAGCGACAGCCGCTGGAACACCGGAACACCCAGCACCTGCCGGTAGTCATCGACACGTGCCGGATCGAGCAGGCACGCCAGCGCGGCCTGCGAATCCTTGCCGTCCTCACCCCACAGGCGCGCATCCTGCGGGGTGTGGGCGATGGCGAGCAGCCAGGTCTGCCGGTCGCGCCACGGCACGCTTACCCAGGCGATGCCGCCGCGCTGCAGCGTGGGCCGCGTACCCAGTGCGCGGTGGATGTCGGCGATCGCCGGTCGCAGGTGATGCGGGCTGTTCTGGCTTGCATCGGTACCGACGGTCTGTACCGGTGCCAGCAGCCCGCGTGTGCCCTGGCCATCGACCAGCAGGCATTGCGGTGGTGGGTAGCGCGAAGCGGACCAGAACGTGCCGTAGAAGCGCAGGAACCGGTCGCCCAGCTCGGTCGGTGGCGAACGACCGGCCCCCTCGCTCCCGATCACCGCGAAGTTGGCATACAACGGACCGCGTTGCAGTTCCACGCTGGCATCGGCAACCGGCTGGCCTCGTACGCCGACATCATGCAGCCGCCACTGGCGCAGGAAGCGCTCCTGCTCGCGCAACGTACCGTCCAGGCGGCGGAAGTGGTACTCGATCTTGCTGCGCTCTTCGTTCAACAGTTGCGAGCCGGCCGACAGCAGCAGTCCGGCCTGCAGGGTCGCCAGCACCACCACGCCGATCAACAGGGCATGGACGCGGAGCGAGCGGCGAGCGAGTCGGCGTACAGGAGCGGCCTCGGCCGGCATGGCAGGTCTCAGGGCATGGGGCGGACATCGGCACCGGTGGCGGCGCGAAGTCCGCCGCTACTGCATAGACAGGATCATCAATGCCGCTTGATGTTTTTGTGAAGCCGTCGTGGAATCCGCGTCAGCGCAGGGCGGCCCGCGGTCTTTCGTCCAGTTGCGGTGCTTCCTCGTCCAGCAAACGGTTGAATTCGTCCGACGGCAGCGCCTGCGAGATCAGGAACCCCTGCACCTGGCTGCACCCTAACTGCCGCAGTGCGGCCAGGTCGGCATCACTTTCCACGCCCTCAGCCACGATGATCAGGCCCAGCTGGTTGGCCAGTGCGATCACCGTCGACAGGGTCAGGTGCAGGGCCGGGTCTCGGGCGCAGCCACTGACCAGCGCGCGGTCGATCTTGACCTCGGTGAAGGGGGTATTGACCAGGTTGTGGACCGAGCTCAGGCCCTGCCCGAAATCATCCTGGGCCAAGCCGAAGCCCTTCATGCGCAGCCGGCAGGCACCGGCATAGAAGTCGCTGACGTGCCGCGTGGTGCTGTTCTCCATCAGTTCGAAGCACAACTCGCCGGGCGTCCCGCCGTGGGCCAGGGTCAGCGCCAGCAGCTCATCGGGCAGGTCCGACTGCTCCAGCAGATGAGGCGGCAGGTTGATCGACACCGGTACCCGGAAGCCCTGCTTGCGCCAACGCGCCTGTGCGCTGATGCTGGCCTTGAGCATCATCCGCAGCAGGTCGCCCTCCAGCCCGTAGCGGCAGATCGCCGGCAGGAAGCTGCCGGCGGCCAGCGTGCCCAGCTGCGGGTGGCGCCAGCGCACCAGTGCTTCGGCCGCCACCACCCGTCCGGACTGCAGTGACTTCTTGGGTTGGGACCACGCCGTCAGGCTGCCATCGGCCATCGCCTGGCGCAGCTGCGACGCATCCGGTTCGGGGACTGCCGCTGCCGCGAGTGAGGGGGCCTTGTCGGTGGCCGGGCGCGCCTGCGCCAGCGCCTCGAACAGCGCGTCCACGTCGGCGGCCGCCACCGGCTTGGGCAGCAGGCCGATCACATCCAGCCCCAGCGATTCGGCCATCAGCCGTGCCGAGGTCATCATCCGCCGCGGGGCCGCGCTGACCACGGCAAGGCGCGGCGGGCGTGGTTGCGCCGCCAGTGCCTGGATGAACTGGATGCCGTCCTGCCCGGGCATCAGCAGGTCACTGACCACCAGGTCGTAGGGCTGGCAGGCACACAGTGCGATGGCGGCATCCACGTCTTCGCAGGCATCGACCTGGACACCGGCGCGGCTGCCGAACAGATTGGCCAGGAAACCACGCTGGAAGGGCTGGTCTTCCAGGATCAGGACGCGCTGGGTCATGCGGGGTCTCCTTGGCGCAGGGCGGTGAGCGCCTTGCGCAGGCGGGCGATGTCGACGGGTTTGCTGAGGTAGCCCTGCATGCCACTGGCCAGGCAGCGCTCGCGCTCCTCTGCGGTGGCATTGGCGGTGGCGCCGATCACCGGTACCGGGTTGCCGTCATCGCGCAGCTGGCGGGCCAGCGCGTGGCCGTCCATGCGCGGCATGTTGATATCGGTCACCACCAGATCGAAGCACTGCTCACGGCACCGCTGCAACGCTTCCATGCCATCCTGTGCCAGCTCCACGTCGCAGCCGAGGGTGCGCAGCTGCTCGGCCAGGATCACCCGGTTGATCGGGTTGTCCTCGACGGCCAGCACACGCAGGCCCAGAGGCATCGGTGGTGCCGTACGCGTGGCCACCGGCTGCGCTGCACGCTGGTGCTGCACGCTGGCCAGCGCCTTGCCGATCGCGGTCATGCTGTGCAGGGTCACCACCAGGCTGCCATCACCGGCAGTGATCGGCTGGTCACCGCCCTCGATCGAAGCCACCACGCGCGGGCCCGACCAGGCCAGCGGCATCCCGGCTTCGCCATCCATCAGGATCGCACCGTCATGGTCCAGCAACGCCGGGTCGCCAAGCAGGGGCTGCGCGTTGGCGCCCCAGCGACACAGCCAGCCACAGGCACTGTCGACCAGCTCGCGGTCGCGGCCGCGCACCAGGATCGGTGGTTCCGGCAGTAGTGTGGGGCCATCCTCGGCAGCGGCCAGCACCGGCAACGGCAGGCGGACGCTGAAGCTGCTGCCCAGCCCGGGTTCGCTCACCACCTGCAGCTCGCCGCTCATCAGACGTACCAGGCGGTCGCTGATGGACAGGCCCAGGCCGGTGCCCTGCGCGCTGGCTGCGCCGCGGACCTGGCGGAACGGTTCGAACAACCGCGCCTGTTCCTCCGCAGCGATGCCCACGCCGGTATCGGTCACCTGCCAGGCCAGCACGCTCGATTCAGCTTCGCGCTGCACCTGGCGCACGCGCAATACCACCCGGCCATGCTCGGTGAACTTGATTGCATTGCTGAGCAGGTTGCCCAGCACCTGGCGGATGCGGTCGGCATCACCGAGCACCCGTGTCGGCAGGCTCGGATCGGTACAGACCAGGATCTGCAGGCCCTTGCAGGTGGCCGACGCGGCGAAGCTGCGCAGCACGCTCTCGGTCAGCTCGCGCGGCGAGAATGCCGTCGGCTCCAGGCTGAGCTGGCCTGACTCGATCTTGGAAACATCCAGCACATCGCTGATCAACTGCAGCAGGACCGACGAGGAACTCTCGATGGTGCGCAGGTACTGCGACTGCCGGGCGTCCAGCGAGGTGTGCCCCAGCAGCTCCAGCGTGCCCAGCACGCCATACAGCGGGGTGCGGATCTCATGGCTCATGGTGGCCAGGAACGCGCTCTTGGCCTGGTTGGCCGCATCGGCGGCCTGGCGTGCCGACGACAGTGCGGCCTGTGCCTGGCGGTGCCGGGAAATATCATGGAAGACGCATAGCAGCACGTCATCGCCCTGGTAGCGGCAGGCCGCGTGCAGCACCTGCAGCTGGCGCCCATCGCGGGCGGTGAATTCAAGTCCACGCCCGCGTTCGCCGGCATGTCCGCGCCATGGTGCCTGCCAGTCGCTGTGTTCGCCTTCTTCGCCGAGCCAGTCGCGCAGCAGCTGGTTGGAGAGCAGCAACGCGCGGTCGCTGCGGCGCAGGACGCAGATGCCGACCGGCGCCATGTCGATCACCGTCGAACTGAAGTCCAGGTTCTCCAGCAGGCGGCGGTGCTGCTGCAGGGCCGGCTCGATCAGCTGGAGCTCCACGCGATGCCGTATCAGGCGCAGCGCAACACCGGCCAGCAGCAGCAAGAGCACGCAGACCAGCAGGGGCACGGCCAGGTCGCCCAGCAGCAGCTGTGGCGGCAGGTGGTAGACCAACCGCCAGCCGTCATTGCCGACACTTTTCACCAGCGCTACGCCGCGCGGCAGGCCGCCGCTCCACAACGTGCCGAAGCTGTCGTCCTGGCGCTCCCGCAGGGTCTTCCAGCCCGCACCATCCAGCCGCGGTGCCTGGCTGGATAATGCAGGCTGCCCAGCACGGTCGAGCAGCGCATAACCGCCAATGCCCTGGCCGTCGATCATGCTCGCCGCCGCCGCGCCATCGAGCAGCAGCACCAGCCACTGCGCCGGTTGGGGGCCCGCCTGTACCGGCTGCGCCAGCGCAACGCCACTGTCACCCGGCCGCAGCCAGTACACCGGGTCTGCACCCTCGAGGCTGCCGCTGCGTGCCTGCAGCGCACGCAGCGATGGCAGGTGCACCAGGTCGACGTCGACCTCGCCCCCGGCCAGCCAATGCGCGCCGTGTGCATCGATCAGCAGCAGGTGCGTCTGCAGTGCCTGCAGCGTGTGCTCAGCGCGCGCTGACAGCAGCAGCCGCTGGCCCGGCTGGCCACCGGGACCATCCAGCGGCAGCTGTCGCACGCCCTCGCTGTCTGCGGCTGGTGCATCCGGGTTGCCGGCCAGCACCGAATCACCCAGGTAGCGCAGCAGGGCTTCGCGCTGGTCGAAATAGATCTGTGCCTTGTAGGCCGCTGCATTCATCTCGCGGCGATGGGTCGAGATGTCTTCGGTGAATGCCGTGAGCAGGTAGAATCCGGCCGCGGCGGCCAGGCAGATGAAGACGCAGACGGTCAGGCAGCGCAGCAACACCGACGCGGTGGTTGATGGCACGGCCTGCTGCAGCGAAGGGCGGGGAAAGCGGAGCATGCAACGATGCTAGGGAGCGGCGCTGATGGCGCGGAATCAGCTGTTTCCTAAAATCCCCCGCTGGCCGGTCAGGCCGGAGCCTGCGCGTGGGTACCGTTCAGGCGGCGGAAAAGAGAACCCCCGCCAAAGCGGGGGTCCCCTGTATCGGCGCTGGCCAAGCACTTACAGTGCGCTGCCACCGAACTTGTGGGTGTACTGCAGGTTGATCGTGCGGCCGACACTGTCGAACCAGGACACGTCGTAGTATGGGTAAGCGGTGTACGTACGGTCCTTCGGCGGCATCTTGTTGAACACATTGACCACCGACAGCGACAGGCGCGAGTGGTCGTCGAAGCGGTACTGCAGCGAGGCGTTGTAGCGATAGCTCGCCGTCACGTACGGGCTGTCGCCGCTATCCCAGTCGAACACCTGGTCGTAGCTGTCCGAGGTCGGCAGCTTGCCCAGGCGCGAGCCGTACACCGTTGCCGACCACGCATCCTTCTCCCAGGTCACGCTCAGGCTGGTCTTGGTGCGCGGAATGTCGAAGCCACTGTTGACCGCGAACTGGTCTTCGGTGCGGTCGCCGGGGTAGCGCTGGAAATCATGCTTCTTCACCCAGGTGTGCGTGCCGTTGAAGATGAAATCGCCGATGCCCGTCTGCAGGCGATAGCGCAGGCCGACGTCGATGCCGGAGGTGGATTCGCGGGCGACGTTGATCGGCTCCACGTGCACGCCATACAGGCGTCCGTCGTTGCTGCGGGTGATGCGGGCGAGCGCGTCCACGCAGGTCGGCGAATTGATGTCGGCGCTGCCCAGGCGGCAGTTTGCTTCGTTGGCCAGGAGCGTGCGCACGTCCATGTCCTGCACCTGGTTGCGCATGTCGATGTCGAACCAGTCCACCGACAGGTCCAGGCCGATCGCCGGCGACCAGACGATGCCGGCGCTCCACGAGGTGCTGGTTTCCGGGTCGAGCTGGCGGTTGCCGGTGCGACTGCGGATCAGGTTGCGCTCGTAATCGGAACAGTCGCTGGCTTCCTCAAGGCGGCAGGTGTACAGATCCTCGGCGCTGGTCTCGTCGTTGCCCGGTCCGGCAAACACATAGTGCAGGTCCGGTGCACGGAATGCGGTGCCGTAGGAGCCGCGCACCAGCAGGGTATCGATCGGGCGCCATTCCAGGCCGCCGCTCCAGGTCGCCTTGCCGATGCTGTGTCCGGAATAGCGGTACTGGTCGTAGCGGCCCGCCATGCTCAGGTTGACCGTGTCGTGCAGCGGCATGCGCAGCTCCGCAGCCGTCGCCCAGCGGTTGCGCGAACCCTTGCCGTCCGAATCCTTCCAGCTGTAGTAGTAGTACCCGGTCGCCAGCGGATCGGGGTTCAGCGAATAGGCCTGCTGGCCCACTTCCACGGTCGCGGCAAACCCGGCGTCGCCCCCCGGCAGAGCGAACAGGGCCGAGTTGGTCAGGGTGAAGGCGGCGGTCTCCGTGCGCGACTTAGGAGTGTAGGTGGTACGCGCGGCGATCGAGTCGTACTCGGCGCGGGTCATTGGACGGTACAGCCGTGACGGATCGGCGTTGTAGACCGGGAAACCGTCGTCATCCACGCCCAGCTGCGGGCCGAGGAACAGGTCGTTGGCCTTGGCGGCAATGATCTGTGCCCAGCTGATGCGCGACCGGTACTGCGAATGGCTCAACGCCGCTTCGTAATCCCAGTTGCCAATCAGGTTGCCCTTGAAGCCGGTGGTCACGCTGAAGGTCTTCTGAGTGCTGCGCACCATGGCGTTGCGCAGGCCGCCCATTTCCTCGGGCGAGAACTGGCGCTGCCAGAACTCGATCTCGCCAGTGGCTTCGTTGTTGAAGTAGCCCGACTCATCACCGTTGGCATCCATGCGGCCCCACTGGGTGACGTCGCGCATCAGCGACATCGTGTGGTAGCCGAGCTGCACGTCGGCGAACCACTGCTGGCCATTGTCGAAGTCGTAGCTCAGCGACGCGTAGCCGTTGGCGCCGCGGCGCTTGCTGAGGATGGTGCCGTAGCCGATCGAGCTGTCGCTGCCGCAGTAGTAGCCGTACTTCGGGCGGTAGGCACGATAGGTGCTGCCCTGGTTCTGGCCGGACAGCGCTTCGCAGGTGGCGGCGCCCGGGTCCAGGTAGTCATCGTTGTAGTCGGTGCGCAGATAGGCACGGCGCGCGATGCGCGAACCCTCGGTGGGGCCATCCCGGGTCGAGTCCTGGATGTCACGGTCATAGGCCCACAGCGGGGTCTGCGACTGCAGCTCGACGCTGTACACGGCGTTGAAGTTGCCACGGCTGAAACCGCTGGCCAGGCTCATGTCGAACGACTCGCCGCCGCCTTCGCTGGTGGTGCCCATGCGCATGTTGATCGTGGTGCCGTCGGCCTTCTTCTTCAGGATGAAGTTGACCACGCCGGCGATCGCGTCCGAGCCGTAGATGGCCGAGGCGCTGCCGGTCAGTACTTCGATGCGCTCGATCATGCCCAGCGGGATGTTGGAGACATCGGTGAAGTTGCTGCGGCCCTTGAACGGCATCGGGAAATCGGCAATACGCCGACCATTGACCAGCACCAGCGTGTGGTTCGGGCCAAGGCCGCGCAGGTCCACCTGCTGGGCGCCCGGCGAGAAGTCGGCGCCACTGGAAGACTGCTGGCTCTGCGTCTCACCGCCGTTCTGGGTCATTGCACGCAGCACGTCCGGCACGCTGGTGAAGCCACTGGAGCGGATCTGCTCGGCATTGATCACCGTGATCGGAGCGGGGCCTTCCACCTGGGCGCGCGGAATGCGCGAGCCGGTGACCTGCACCGCGTCCAGTTGTTGCACCGAAGAGGAAGCCGGTGCCTGGGCCGCCGCAGAAGCAGCCACGCCCACCAACGCCAGCTGGATCGACCACGCCATCGCCTGTCTACGCATGAGGAATTCTCGGAAATGAAGCCGGCCCGCAGAGGAGGGGCCCTGTCCCCCATTCAGACTTCCGGAATGGGCGCGCGCATTTAACGCCTTTTTCATGTCCTTGACTACTGGGCCCCTATCTGGCAAAGAGTGAAAACGCTTGCAAGTCGATTTTGTTCAGGGAGATCAAGATGCGACGCCTCGACCGGACCCTGCCTGGCCCCTTCGCCTGGCTGGCGCTGCTGGTGCTGGCCTGGCCATTGGCCGCGCCCGCGCAGGACCTGCAGGGCCCCGGCTTCGCCTATTACGAAATCGGCGATCTGGAATCCCCGCGTCCCGGTCCGCGCGCGCCCGCCATGATGCTGATGGGCGGTGGCGAGTGGGTGCCGGAGGCCTTCCAGTGGTGGCTGAAGCAGGCCGGCAATGGCCGTGTGCTGATTCTGCGCGCCTCCGGTGGCGACGAACTGCAGGACCGCCTGTACCGCGAGATCGGCGGCACTACCGCAGTGCAGACCCTGGTCTTCGACAGCCGCCGCGGTGCCGATGATCCGGCGGTGCTGCGCGTGGTCGCCGCGGCCGATGCCATCTTCATTGCCGGCGGCGACCAGTCCCGCTATATCCGCTTCTGGAAGGGCACCGCACTCAACCGTGCACTCAACGCCCATGTGCGCGCCGGCAAGCCGATTGCCGGTACCAGCGCTGGCTTGGCCATCCTCGGCGGCTATGCCTATGGCGCCATGGATGGCGGCAGCATCACCTCGGCCGGTGCGCTGGCCGACCCGATGGGCAGTGCCGTGACCCTGGACAGCGGCTTCCTGCAGATGCCCTACCTGCAGCGCGTGGTCACCGACACCCATTTCGACAAGCGGGACCGGCTCGGCCGCCTGATCGTGTTCGTGGCACGTGCCGCCCAGGACAGCGGCGACCCTGACATCGTCGGCATCGGCGTCGATGAGGACACCGCCCTGTGCGTTGAGCCCGATGGCCGGGCCCAGGTCTACAGCGCAGATGGCGAAGGCAAGGTCTGGGTGGTCAGCCCCGGCCGCGACGCCGATCGCCTGGTCGAGGGGGAACCGCTGCGCTTCCATGCGGTGCCGGTGACGGTGGTCGCCAGCGGCAGCCGCATGCGGCTGGATGATTTCCAGGCCGAGGCCGATTACCAGGCCGTGGCCGACGTCAGCGACGGCGAGATTGAGTTCACGCTTCGGTAGTACCGGCCGCTGGCCGGCAACCCACCTTCCTGATGCGACCGGTGCCGGCCAGCGGCCGGCACTACCGGTGCGTCCTTTCACTACACCTGCTGGAGATGTACCCGATGAAACTGCGCCTGGTGCTGTCCGCGCTGCTGTCCCTGCCGTTGCTTGCCCAGGCCGCCCCGGCCGCCTCGCCGTTGCTGGTCATCCACGGCGGCGCCGGTGTCGAGCGCAAGGACCTGTCGCCGGCTGAAGAGAAGGCTGCGCGCGACGCCTTGCGCGCGGCGCTGCTGAAGGGCCATGCCGAACTGGCGGCCGGTCGCCCGGCGCTTGCAGCCGTCACTGCGGCAATCACCGTGCTGGAGGACGATCCGACCTTCAACGCCGGCAAGGGCGCGGTGTTCACCCATGACGGCCACAACGAACTGGATGCCGCAGTGATGGATGGCGCCACCCTGGCTGCAGGTGCGGTGGCCGGCGTGCAGCGGGTGCGCAACCCGATCCTGCTGGCCCAGGCCGTGATGCAGAAGTCCAGGCACGTGATGATGGTCGGGCAGGGTGCCGAGGCATTCGCGGTGGAGCAGGGCATCGGCCTTGTCGATCCATCCTACTTCCGTACCGACAAGCGCTGGCAGCAACTGCAGCGCGCATTGAAGGAAGAGGCCAGTGGCCAGGCGCACGCCGACCTGGAGACCGCAAGGCACTTCGGCACGGTGGGCGCGGTTGCCCTGGATGCGCAGGGGCAGCTTGCCGCCGGCACCTCCACCGGTGGCATGACCAACAAGCGCTATGGCCGTGTGGGTGATTCGCCGATCATCGGTGCCGGTACCTGGGCCGACGCGGGCTGCGCGGTATCGGGCACCGGCTGGGGCGAGTACTACATCCGGACTGCGGCCGCGCACGAGATCTGTGCGCGCATGCGCTACCAGCGGCAGACGCCGGAGCAGGCCGGCAGGGGCGTGATCAACGAGATGATTCCGAAGATGGGCGGCGACGGCGGCGCGATCGTGCTTGCCGCAGACGGAAAAATGGCCATGCCGTTCAACACCCAGGGCATGTATCGGGGCTGGATCGGCGCCGATGGCGTCCCCCATGTCGCAATTTTCGCCAGCGAGACCCTGTCGGTCCCTGGGCAATAACCTTGCGTATCAATGGGTTTGCGACAACGTGTGAAAAAGATGGAAAAAAGCGTTGACAGCCCCCCGCCTGATCAGCAGAATAAGCGGCTCACCACCACACACCGCAACGCTTCGGCGGCAACGGGTTGGGGTGGTAAGGAGGGATACCCAAGCGGCCAACGGGGGCAGACTGTAAATCTGCTGGCTTACGCCTTCGGTGGTTCGAATCCACCTCCCTCCACCAGTTTCACGTTGTGACATTCCCGGCGCGGGAGTAGTTCAATGGTAGAACCTCAGCCTTCCAAGCTGATGGTGCGGGTTCGATTCCCGTCTCCCGCTCCATTGAATGAACTTTGAATATTATCGAGTTCATGTCATAATGCAAAACTCGGCTCACGTAGCTCAGTCGGTAGAGCACTTCCTTGGTAAGGAAGAGGTCGAAGGTTCGATTCCTTTCGTGAGCACCATCTCAAGCATCACCTCTCAGACGAATTCGAGATAAGCAGCCATGGCCAAGGGTAAGTTCGAGCGCACCAAGCCGCACGTCAACGTCGGCACCATCGGTCACGTCGACCACGGCAAGACCACGCTGACCGCCGCACTGACCAAGATCGGTGCCGAGCGCTTCGGTGGCGAGTTCAAGGACTACTCCTCGATCGACGCCGCGCCGGAAGAAAAGGCGCGTGGCATCACGATCTCGACCGCGCACGTCGAATACGAATCCCCGACCCGTCACTACGCCCACGTTGACTGCCCGGGCCACGCTGACTACGTCAAGAACATGATCACCGGTGCCGCCCAGATGGACGGCGCGATCCTGGTGTGCTCGGCCGCTGACGGCCCGATGCCGCAGACCCGTGAGCACATCCTGCTGTCGCGCCAGGTCGGCGTGCCGTACATCGTCGTGTTCCTGAACAAGGCCGACATGGTGGACGACGCCGAGCTGCTCGAGCTGGTCGAGATGGAAGTGCGCGAGCTGCTGAGCAAGTACGAGTTCCCGGGCGACGACACCCCGATCATCGCCGGTTCGGCCCGTCTGGCGCTGGAAGGCGACCAGAGCGACATCGGCGTGCCGGCCATCCTGAAGCTGGTCGACGCGCTGGACAGCTGGATTCCGGAGCCGGAGCGTGCGATCGACAAGCCGTTCCTGATGCCGGTGGAAGACGTGTTCTCGATCTCGGGCCGCGGCACCGTGGTGACCGGTCGTATCGAGCGCGGCGTGATCAAGGTTGGCGACGAAATCGAAATCGTCGGCATCCGTCCGGTGCAGAAGACCACCGTGACCGGCGTTGAAATGTTCCGCAAGCTGCTGGACCAGGGTCAGGCAGGCGACAACGCTGGCCTGCTGCTGCGCGGCACCAAGCGTGACGACGTCGAGCGTGGCCAGGTGCTGGCCAAGCCGGGCACGATCAAGCCGCACACCAAGTTCGAAGGCGAAGTGTACGTCCTGTCGAAGGATGAGGGCGGTCGCCACACCCCGTTCTTCAACGGCTACCGTCCGCAGTTCTACTTCCGCACCACCGACATCACCGGCGCCGCCAAGCTGCCGGAAGGCGTCGAAATGGTGATGCCGGGTGACAACGTCAAGATGGAAGTCACCCTGATCAACCCGGTGGCCATGGACGAAGGCCTGCGCTTCGCCATCCGCGAAGGCGGCCGTACCGTCGGCGCCGGCGTGGTCTCGAAGATCATCGAGTAAGCCTGCAGTACCGGTGGTTGCATAGCGCCGCCGGTTACGCGAATGGCGGGCCGGGAACCTCGGTCCGCCTTCGCCGTCTAAGGGAAGGCAAGTTTTCAACGTACGCCAGTAGCTCAATTGGCAGAGCAGCGGTCTCCAAAACCGCAGGTTGGGGGTTCGAGTCCCTCCTGGCGTGCCATCTGCCCACCTTATCCAGCGGCCTGGGCCGCTAAAGCAGACACAGCCGGATGAATAGCAAGATCGAACACTCCAAGGACAACTCCGCCAACGGTGGAGATATCGTCAAGTATGTCGCCGCATCGCTGCTGGTGCTGGCCGGTCTGTTCGTCTGGTTCTGGTTCTCCGCCGACTCCGGTCGCGCCGCCCAGCTGGGTGCGTGGGCGGGTCAGCTGCGTGCATTGGCGGTCGTGGTCGGTCTGGTTGGCGGTATCGGCGTGTTCATGCTGACCGGCAAGGGGCGCGACACCCGCGAATTCCTCTCCGAGTCGCGCTTCGAACTGCGCAAGGTGGTCTGGCCGACGCGCCAGGAAGCCGTCCGCATGACCTGGGTCGTGATCGTCGTGGTGCTCATCCTCAGTCTTCTGCTGGGTGGCTTCGACTTCCTGATCCAGAAACTGACTCAGTGGTTCCTGAGCCGCTAAGGAGAATTGCATGAAGCGTTGGTACGTCGTTCACGCCTATTCGGGCTTCGAGAAGTCGGTGGCGCAGGCTCTGCGCGATCGCATCGTCCGTGACGGCATGGAAGAGCGCTTCGGCGACGTCCTGGTCCCGACCGAGGAAGTGGTCGAGATGCGCGCCGGCCAGAAGCGCCGTTCCGAGCGCAAGTTCTTCCCGGGTTACGTGCTGGTCCAGATCGAGACCCACGAGGAAGCCGGCATTCCGCGCATCGACAACGAAAGCTGGCATCTGGTCAAGGAAACCCCGCGGGTCATGGGCTTCATCGGCGGCACCGCCGATCGTCCGCTGCCGATCGCCGATTCCGAGGCCGAAGCCATCCTGAATCGCGTTCAGGAAGGTGTCGAGAAGCCGCGTCCGAAGGTGCTGTTCGAGCCGGGCCAGATGGTCCGCGTCACCGACGGTCCGTTCAACGATTTCAATGGCGTCGTCGAAGAAGTCAACTACGAGAAGAGCCGTCTGCGCGTCTCGGTGCTGATCTTCGGTCGTGCCACTCCGGTCGAGCTCGAGTTCGGCCAGGTCGAAAAGGCCGTCTGACCTGTCCTGTCGAGTCGAGCCATGCTCGACTCCGGGGTCTGGATGGTGTGGTAGTCGGGCATGGCTCGACTCTCCAAAGGGAACCGGGCCTGGCCCGGTTCCGTTCGTTTACCTGCCGCTTCAGGCATGTGAAGAAAAAACCTGTTATAGTGCGCGGCTCCCCGCTGGGGAAGCCAGCAGGACGAGGCCGCCGCAAGGTGGCCTTCAGCATGATTTCAAAACGCGATG
Source organism: Stenotrophomonas maltophilia group sp. Smal12 (assembly GCF_037079935.1). Classification (NCBI taxonomy): domain Bacteria; kingdom Pseudomonadati; phylum Pseudomonadota; class Gammaproteobacteria; order Lysobacterales; family Lysobacteraceae; genus Stenotrophomonas; species Stenotrophomonas maltophilia group sp. Smal12. The sequence continues at coordinate 73,241 of NZ_JBAWUK010000007.1, forward strand.
CCGGGACGCGTGATTCCCGGTCCGATGGGGAGCCTGTTGTCGAAAGGCGCTAGCACCCGGAGAGCACTCACATGGCAAAGAAAGTTGTCGGTTACATCAAGCTGCAGGTGAAGGCCGGTCAGGCCAACCCCTCGCCGCCGGTCGGTCCTGCGCTGGGTCAGCGTGGCCTGAACATCATGGAATTCTGCAAGGCGTTCAACGCTGCCACGCAGAAGCTCGAGCCGGGTCTGCCGGTTCCGGTGATCATCACGGCCTACTCGGACCGTACGTTCACCTTCATCACCAAGAGCACCCCGGCTACCACCCTGCTGAAGAAGGCCGCTGGCATCTCGTCGGGCTCCAAGCGCCCGAACACCGAGAAGGTCGGCAAGGTCACCCGTAAGCAGCTGGAAGAGATCGCCAAGGCGAAGGAACCGGATCTGACTGCCGCCGACCTGGACGCCGCCGTGCGTACCATCGCTGGCTCTGCCCGTTCCATGGGCCTCGTGGTGGAGGGTTAATAAGATGGCACAGACCAAGCGTGAGAAGGCCATCAAGGCCGCCGTCGTTCCGGGCAAGGCATACGCCTTCGAGGACGCGATCAACATCCTGAAGACCGCCACCAAGGCCAAGTTCGTCGAGTCGATCGACGTCGCCGTGCGCCTGGGCGTCGATGCGAAGAAGTCCGACCAGCAGGTCCGTGGCTCCACCGTGCTGCCGGCCGGTACCGGCAAGTCGGTCCGCGTCGCCGTGTTCGCTCCGGCCGGTGCCAAGGCTGACGAAGCCCTGGCTGCTGGCGCCGACGCCGTCGGTATGGATGACCTGGCCGAGAAGATGCAGGCCGGCGATCTGAACTACGACGTCGTCATCGCGACCCCGGACGCCATGCGCGTCGTCGGTAAGCTGGGCACCGTGCTGGGCCCGCGCGGCCTGATGCCGAACCCGAAGGTCGGCACCGTTTCCCCGAACCCGGGTGAAGCCGTGAAGAACGCCAAGTCGGGTCAGGTCCGTTACCGCACCGACAAGGCCGGCATCATCCACTGCACCATCGGCAAGGCCGACTTCGCCGAAGACGCGCTGAAGTCGAACCTGACCGCGCTGCTGCTGGACCTGATCAAGGCCAAGCCGGCCACCTCGAAGGGCACCTACCTGCAGAAGGTTTCGGTCAGCTCGACGATGGGCCCGGGCGTCACCGTCGACCAGTCGTCGCTGACCCTGAAGTAATTGTTTCAAGCGGTCACGGTGCCCCGGGTGCCGTGACCGTGACATTTGAAGGCATCGCTGGCAGTGCATCGCCCGCGGTAGCCGTCAAAGACCGCAGGCGCGGTCGTGGCAATACCGGCGACGGGCATGGAAGCTCGATCTGGCAAGGAGTCGCCGCCGGAGCAGTCAGGAGCGCTTAATCGATTCCCCGGAATCACCCTGCGTAGATGGTGCCCTTCTGGAGTTTTTCTGGTTCACGCACGTCTGGGTTTCCCAGGTTGGCCCACTCCAGGTCTAGAACGGCCCACCCCCGGAACATCATCCCGATGTTCCCGGCGTCCAGGATGGATGCCGCACAGGACCGCACACGGCAGGAGCCGTAAGCGGAGTTCAATAGGAGGAGTGCAATGGCTCTCAATCTGTCCCAGAAGCAAGAAGTAGTCGCCGAGCTGGCAGACGTCGCCGCCAAGGCCCACTCCTTGATCGCAGCCGAATACGCTGGCACCACGGTCGCCCAGATGACCGCGATGCGCAAGCAGGCTCGTGAAACCGGTGTTTTCTTGAAGGTTGTCAAGAACACCCTGGCTTCGCGCGCCGTTGAAGGCACCGAGTTCGCAGTCGCCCAGGACCAGATGGTTGGTCCGCTGCTGTACGCGTTCTCGCTCGAGGAGCCCGGCGCTGCCGGTCGCCTGATCAAGGAAGCCGCCAAGGGCAACGACAAGCTGAAGGCTAAGGTCGTCGCCATCGGTGGCGAAGTGTTCCCGGCAAGCCACGTCGAAGTGCTGGCCTCGCTGCCGACCCGCGACCAGGCCCTGGCCATGCTGGCCCGCGTCCTGACCGAGCCGGTCACGATGTTTGCCCGCGCCATCAAGGCCGTTGGCGAGAAGCAGGGGGGCGGCGATGTCGCCGCTGACGCTGCCGAGCCGGCCGCCGAGACCGCCTGAGTTTCGACTTACCGTGGTTCCTGACGGAACCTCAATCCAGAAAATCATCCAAAGGTATTAATCATGTCCCTTACCAACGAACAGATCGTCGACGCCATCGCCGAGAAGTCCCTGATGGAAGTGATGGAGCTGGTCAAGGCCATCGAAGAGAAGTTCGGCGTCTCCGCCGCTGCTCCGGTTGCCGTGGCTGCTGCCGCTGGCCCGGCTGCTGCTGTTGAAGAGCAGACCGAATTCGTCGTCACCCTGAAGACTGCCGGCGAGAAGAAGGTCGAAGTCATCAAGGCCGTCCGCGCCATCACCGGCCTGGGCCTGAAGGAAGCGAAGGACCTGGCCGAAGCCGGCGGCGTCCTGAAGGACAACGCTTCGAAGGAAGAAGCCGAGAAGATGAAGAAGGACCTGGAAGCTGCTGGCGCGACTGTCGAAGTCAAGTAAGCAGTTACCTTGCATCGTCACCGATTCGCGGCGATGCAGCCAAGGCTGGGGGCGTAAGCCCCCGGCCTTTGGTCGTTGTTGCGGTGTTGTAGATCCGCGCCATGCGTGGATGTGAAAAAAGCAGGAAAAAGCCCAACACGGGCTGCAGTCAAACCCCGGCAGGCCAGCGCCGAGCGCGGCAGCGGGGGAGTGGTAGCAGACGAGTTGGCAGTTGGAAGTAGCGGGAGAAGGCGTGCTGGTGCCGGCAATACCAGCGACTTCCAACTGACAATTTCAAGTTCCCTTCGGATCGTGGGCGCACGATCCGCACAACAAGGTGGAAGACCTCATGACGTCCTATTCGTTCACCGAAAAAAAGCGTATCCGCAAGGATTTCGGCAAGCAGCGCTCGATTCTCGAAGTGCCGTTCCTGCTCGCCATCCAGGTGGATTCCTATCGTGAATTCCTGCAGGAAAACGTCGATCCGGCCAAGCGCACGGACCACGGCCTGCACGCTGCGCTGAAGTCGGTCTTCCCGATCGCCAGCTACAGCGGCAACGCTGCCCTGGAATACGTCGGCTACAAGCTGGGCGAACCGGTCTTCGACGAGCGTGAGTGCCGCCAGCGCGGCATGAGCTACGGCGCCCCGCTGCGCGTGACCGTGCGCCTGGTGATCTACGACCGTGAGTCGTCGACCAAGGCCATCAAGTACGTGAAGGAGCAGGAGGTCTATCTGGGCGAAATCCCGCTGATGACCGAGAACGGCACCTTCATCGTCAACGGCACCGAGCGCGTCATCGTCTCCCAGCTGCACCGCTCGCCGGGCGTGTTCTTCGACCACGACCGTGGCAAGACCCACAGCTCGGGCAAGCTGCTGTACAGCGCCCGCATCATTCCCTACCGCGGCTCCTGGCTGGACTTCGAGTTCGACCCGAAGGACGCGCTGTTCACCCGTATCGACCGCCGCCGCAAGCTGCCGGTGTCGATCCTGCTGCGCGCGCTCGGCTACAGCAACGAAGAGATGCTGGCCGAGTTCTTCGAGATCAACACCTTCCACATCAACCCGGATGAAGGCGTCCAGCTGGAGCTGGTGCCGGAGCGCCTGCGTGGCGAGACCCTGGGCTTCGACCTCGCCGACGGCGACAAGGTCATCGTGGAAGCCGGCAAGCGCATCACCGCGCGCCACATCAAGCAGCTGGAAGCCTCGGGCATCGCTGCCCTGGCCGTGCCGGACGACTACATCGTCGGCCGCATCCTGTCGCACGACGTGGTCGATGCCTCGACCGGCGAACTGCTGGCCCAGGCCAACGACGAGATCACGGACGAGCAGCTGCAGGCCTTCCGCAAGGCCGGTGTGGATGCCGTGGGCACCCTGTGGGTGAACGACCTGGATCGTGGCCCGTACCTGTCCAACACCCTGCGTATCGACCCGACCAAGACCCAGCTGGAAGCCCTGGTCGAGATCTACCGCATGATGCGTCCGGGCGAGCCGCCGACCAAGGATGCCGCGCAGAACCTGTTCCACAACCTGTTCTTCACCTTCGAGCGCTACGACCTGTCCGCGGTCGGCCGCATGAAGTTCAACCGTCGCGTGGGCCGCAAGGAAACCACCGGCGAAGCCGTGCTGTACGACAGCAAGTACTTCGGCGAGCGCAACGACGAAGAGTCCAAGCGCCTGGTCGCTGCCCACGGCGAAAGCTCCGACATCCTGGACGTGATCAAGGTCCTGACCGAGATCCGCAACGGTCGCGGCGTGGTCGATGACATCGATCACCTGGGCAACCGTCGCGTGCGTTCGGTCGGCGAAATGGCCGAGAACGTGTTCCGCGTTGGCCTGGTCCGCGTCGAGCGTGCGGTCAAGGAGCGCCTGTCGATGGCCGAGTCGGAAGGCCTGACCCCGCAGGAACTGATCAACGCCAAGCCGGTCGCCGCAGCCATCAAGGAGTTCTTTGGCTCCTCGCAGCTGTCGCAGTTCATGGACCAGAACAACCCGCTGTCGGAAGTGACGCACAAGCGCCGCGTCTCGGCCCTGGGCCCGGGCGGCCTGACCCGTGAGCGCGCCGGCTTCGAAGTGCGCGACGTGCACCCGACCCATTACGGCCGCGTCTGCACCATCGAAACCCCGGAAGGCCCGAACATCGGCCTGATCAACTCGCTGGCCGTGTACGCCCGCACCAACAAGTACGGTTTCCTCGAGACCCCGTACCGCAAGGTCGTGGACGGCAAGGTCTATGACGAAGTCGAGTTCCTGTCGGCCATTGAAGAGAACGAGTACGTCATTGCGCAGGCCAACGCGCTGACCGACGCCAAGGGCACCCTGACCGAGCAGTTCGTTCCGTGCCGCTTCCAGGGCGAATCGCTGCTGAAGCCGCCGGCGGAAGTCCACTTCATGGACGTTTCGCCGATGCAGACCGTCTCGATCGCGGCCGCGCTGGTTCCGTTCCTGGAGCACGATGACGCGAACCGCGCACTGATGGGCGCCAACATGCAGCGTCAGGCCGTGCCGACCCTGCGTTCGCAGAAGCCGCTGGTCGGTACCGGCATCGAGCGCGCCGTGGCGCGTGACTCGGGTGTGACCGTGAACGCCCGTCGTGGTGGTGAGATCGTGCAGATCGACGCCGCCCGCATCGTGGTCAAGGTCAATGAGGAAGAGATCGTTGGCGCCACCGACGCCGGCGTGGACATCTACAACCTGGTCAAGTACACCCGGTCGAACCAGAACACCTGCATCAACCAGCGTCCGCTGGTCCAGGTGGGTGACGTCATCGCCCGCGGTGACGTGCTGGCCGACGGTCCGTCCACCGACATCGGCGAGCTGGCCCTGGGCCAGAACATGCTGATCGCGTTCATGCCGTGGAACGGCTACAACTTCGAAGACTCCATCCTGCTCTCCGAGCGCGTGGTGGAAGAGGATCGCTACACCACGATCCACATCGAAGAGCTGACCTGCGTCGCGCGTGACACCAAGCTGGGGCCGGAGGAAATCTCCGCCGACATCCCGAACGTCTCCGAGCAGGCGCTGAACCGCCTGGACGAGAGCGGCGTGGTGTACATCGGTGCCGAAGTGCGCGCCGGCGACATCCTGGTCGGCAAGGTCACCCCGAAGGGCGAAAGCCAGCTGACCCCGGAAGAGAAGCTGCTGCGCGCGATCTTCGGCGAGAAGGCTTCGGACGTTAAGGACAGCTCGCTGCGCGTTCCGCCGGGCATGGACGGCACCGTCATCGACGTGCAGGTCTTCACCCGCGACGGCATCGAGAAGGACAAGCGCGCGCGCCAGATCGAAGAGTCCGAAATCAAGCGCGTCAAGAAGGACTTCGATGACCAGTTCCGCATCCTGGAAGCGGCCATCTACATGCGTCTGCGTTCGCAGATCGTGGGCAAGGTGGTCAATGGTGGTGCTGGCCTGAAGAAGGGTGACGTGATCACCGACGCCTTCCTCGACGGCCTGAAGAAGTCTGACTGGTTCGCCCTGCGCATGAAGGACGAGGACGCCTCGGAAGCCATCGAGCGCGCCCAGAAGCAGATCCAGGCGCACGAGAAGGAATTCGAGCGTCGCTTCGCCGACAAGCGCGGCAAGATCACCGCGGGCGACGACCTCGCCCCGGGCGTGCTGAAGATGGTCAAGGTGTTCCTGGCGGTGAAGCGCCGCATCCAGCCGGGCGACAAGATGGCAGGCCGCCACGGCAACAAGGGTGTGGTGTCCAACGTGGTGCCGGTCGAGGACATGCCGTACATGGCCTCGGGCGAGACCGTGGACATCGTGCTGAACCCGCTGGGCGTGCCGTCGCGTATGAACATCGGCCAGATCCTGGAAGTGCACCTGGGCTGGGCCGCCAAGGGCCTGGGTCGCAAGATCCAGGCGATGCTGGAAGCACAGGCCGCGGTGGCCGACCTGCGCAAGTTCCTGGACGACATCTACAACCACGACGACACCAACGTGGCCAACCGTGTCGACCTGTCGCAGTTCAGCGACGAGGAACTGCTGCGCCTGGCCCGCAACCTGACCGACGGCGTGCCGATGGCCACCCCGGTCTTCGACGGCGCCACCGAAGCGGAAATCAAGCGCATGCTGGAACTGGCCGACCTGCCGAGCAGTGGCCAGACCCAGCTGTACGACGGCCGCACCGGTGAAGCCTTCGACCGCCATACCACCGTCGGTTACATGCACTACCTGAAGCTGAACCACCTGGTCGACGACAAGATGCACGCCCGTTCGACCGGTCCGTACTCGCTCGTCACCCAGCAGCCGCTGGGCGGCAAGGCGCAGTTCGGCGGCCAGCGCTTCGGTGAAATGGAAGTCTGGGCGCTGGAAGCCTACGGCGCGGCCTACACCCTGCAGGAAATGCTGACGGTGAAGTCCGATGACGTGCAGGGCCGCAACCAGATGTACAAGAACATCGTCGACGGCGAGCACGAGATGGTCGCGGGCATGCCGGAATCCTTCAACGTGCTCGTGAAGGAAATCCGCTCGCTGGCCATCAACATGGAACTGGAAGACAACTGATCCATGCCGGCGCGGCGGTCCGCCGCCGCGCCGCTGGCAGTGAACTGAAAGCCCATCGACACAGCATTCCTCCTTCTGGAGAACACCATGAAAGACCTGCTCAACCTCTTCAACCAGCAGCGCCAGACGCTGGACTTCGACGCGATCAAGATCGCGCTGGCCTCGCCGGACCTGATCCGTTCGTGGTCCTTCGGCGAAGTGAAGAAGCCGGAAACCATCAACTACCGTACCTTCAAGCCGGAACGCGACGGCCTGTTCTGCGCCGCCATCTTCGGCCCGGTGAAGGACTACGAGTGCCTGTGCGGCAAGTACAAGCGCATGAAGCACCGCGGCGTGGTCTGCGAAAAGTGCGGCACCGAAGTGACCCTGGCCAAGGTGCGTCGTGAGCGCATGGGCCACATCGACCTGGCTTCGCCGGTCGCGCACATCTGGTTCCTCAAGTCGCTGCCGTCGCGCATTGGCCTGATGCTGGACATGACCCTGCGCGACATCGAGCGCGTGCTGTACTTCGAAGCGTACGTGGTGACCGAGCCGGGCCTGACCGCCCTGGAGCGCCGCCAGCTGCTGACCGAAGAACAGTACCTGCAGGCCCGCCAGGAGCACGGCGACGACTTCGACGCCGCCATGGGCGCCGAGGCCGTCTACGAACTGCTGCGCACGATCGACCTGCAGTCGGAGATGACCCGCCTGCGCGAGGAGATCGCCGCTACCGGTTCGGAAACCAAGCTCAAGCGCCTCACCAAGCGCATCAAGCTGATCGAAGCCTTCCTGGAATCGGGCAACCGTCCGGAATGGATGGTCATGACCGTGCTGCCGGTGCTGCCGCCGGACCTGCGTCCGCTGGTCCCGCTGGATGGTGGCCGCTTCGCGACCTCCGACCTGAACGACCTGTACCGCCGCGTCATCAACCGCAACAACCGCCTGCGCCGCCTGCTCGAACTGAGCGCGCCGGACATCATCGTGCGCAATGAAAAGCGCATGCTGCAGGAATCGGTCGATGCACTGCTGGACAACGGCCGCCGCGGTCGTGCCATCACCGGCACCAACAAGCGCCCGCTGAAGTCGCTGGCCGACATGATCAAGGGCAAGCAGGGCCGCTTCCGCCAGAACCTGCTCGGCAAGCGCGTCGACTACTCGGGCCGTTCGGTCATCGTGGTCGGCCCGTACCTGCGCCTGCACCAGTGCGGCCTGCCGAAGAAGATGGCGCTTGAGCTGTTCAAGCCGTTCGTCTTCGCCAAGCTGCAGCGTCGTGGCCTGGCCACCACCATCAAGGCCGCCAAGAAGCTGGTCGAGCGCGAAGAAGCCGAAGTCTGGGACATCCTGGAAGAGGTCATCCGCGAGCATCCGGTGATGCTGAACCGTGCGCCGACCCTGCACCGCCTGGGCATCCAGGCGTTCGAGCCGGTACTGATCGAGGGCAAGGCCATCCAGCTGCACCCGCTGGTCTGCACCGCGTTCAACGCCGACTTCGACGGTGACCAGATGGCCGTCCACGTGCCGCTCTCGCTGGAAGCCCAGCTGGAAGCGCGTGCGCTGATGATGTCGACCAACAACATCCTGTCGCCGGCCAACGGCGAGCCGATCATCGTGCCGTCGCAGGACGTCGTGCTGGGTCTGTACTACATGACCCGCTCGCTGGAGAACAAGAAGGGCGAGGGCATGGCCTTCGCCAACATCGCCGAAGTCAAGCGCGCCTACGACAACCGCGTGGTGGAACTGCACGCCAAGGTCAAGGTCCGCATCACCGAGGTGGTGACCGACGAAGACGGCAACAAGCAGAACAAGACCTCGATCGTGGACACCACGATCGGTCGCGCCCTGCTGGCTGAAATCCTGCCGGAAGGCCTGCCGTTCGCGCTGGCCAATGTCGAGCTGACCAAGAAGAACATCAGCCGCCTGATCAACTCCAGCTACCGCCAGCTCGGCCTGAAGGACACGGTCGTGTTCGCCGACAAGCTGATGTACACCGGCTTCGCCTATGCGACCCGCGCCGGCGTCTCGATCGGCATCGACGACATGCTGATCCCGGACGAGAAGAAGGGCATCCTCACCGAGGCCGAAGCCGAAGTGCTGGAAATCCAGGAGCAGTACCAGTCGGGCCTGGTCACCGCCGGCGAGCGCTACAACAAGGTGGTCGACATCTGGTCGCGCACCAACGAGCGCATCGCCAAGGCGATGATGGACACCATCGGTACCGAGAAGGTCGTCAATGCCAAGGGCGAGACCATCGACCAGAAGTCGATGAACTCGCTGTACATCATGGCCGACTCCGGTGCGCGTGGTTCGCAGGCGCAGATCCGTCAGCTGGCCGGCATGCGTGGCCTGATGGCCCGCCCGGACGGCTCGATCATCGAGACGCCCATCAAGGCGAACTTCCGCGAAGGCCTGAACGTGCAGGAGTACTTCAACTCCACCCACGGTGCCCGTAAGGGTCTGGCCGATACCGCGCTGAAGACCGCGAACTCGGGTTACCTGACCCGTCGCCTGGTCGACGTGGCGCAGGACGTGGTGATCACCGAAGTGGATTGCGGTACCACCGAAGGCCTGATCATGACCCCGATCGTGGAAGGCGGCGACGTGGTCGAGCCGCTGAAGGATCGCGTGCTGGGCCGCGTGGTTGCCGAGGACGTGTTCCTGCCGGGCAACGACGAAGATCCGATCGTCACCCGCAACACCCTGCTGGACGAAGCCTGGGTTGCCAAGCTGGAAGATGCCGGCGTGCAGACCATCAAGGTCCGCTCGACCATCTCCTGTGAATCGGCCTTCGGTGTCTGCTCGCGCTGCTACGGCCGCGACCTGGCGCGTGGCCACCTGGTCAACATCGGTGAAGCGGTCGGCGTCATCGCCGCCCAGTCCATCGGTGAGCCGGGTACCCAGCTGACCATGCGTACGTTCCACATCGGTGGTGCGGCGTCGCGAGCTGCTGCGGTCGACAACATCACCGTCAAGACCACCGGCTCGGTCAAGTTCAGCAACCTCAAGTCCGTGGAGCACGCCAACGGCTCGCTGGTGGCGGTGTCGCGCTCGGGCGAAATCTCGGTGCTCGATGCGCACGGCCGTGAGCGTGAGCGTTACAAGCTGCCGTACGGTGCGACCATCACGTCCAAGGACGGTGATGCGATCAAGGCTGGCCAGACCGTGGCCAACTGGGATCCGCATAACCACCCGATCGTGTCGGAAGTGGCCGGCTTCATCCGCTTCATCGACTTCGTCGACGGCGTCACCGTCATCGAGAAGACCGACGAGCTGACCGGCCTGGCCTCGCGCGAAATCACCGATCCGAAGCGTCGTGGTACCCAGGCCAAGGACCTGCGCCCGATCGTGCGCATCGTCGACGCCAAGGGCAACGACCTGTCGATCCCGGGCACCGACCTGCCGGCGCAGTACCTGCTGCCGCCGCGTTCGATCGTCAACCTGCAGGACGGCGCCCCGGTGGGCGTGGGCGACGTCGTCGCCAAGATCCCGCAGGAAGCGTCGAAGACCCGCGACATCACCGGTGGTCTGCCGCGCGTGGCCGACCTGTTCGAAGCGCGCAAGCCGAAGGATCCAGCGGTGCTGGCCGAGCGTTCGGGCATCATCAGCTTCGGCAAGGACACCAAGGGCAAGCAGCGCCTGATCATCAAGGACACTGATGGTTCGGAGCACGAAGAGCTGATCCCGAAGTACCGCCAGGTCATCGTGTTCGAAGGCGAGCATGTCACCAAGGGTGAAACCATCGTGGACGGCGAGCCGAGCCCGCAGGACATCCTGCGCCTGCTGGGTGTCGAGCCGCTGGCTGCCTACCTGGTCAAGGAAATCCAGGACGTGTACCGCCTGCAGGGCGTGAAGATCAACGACAAGCACATCGAGGTGATCACCCGCCAGATGCTGCGCAAGGTCGAGATCACCGACCAGGGCAGCAGCAAGTTCCTGAACGGCGAACAGGTGGAGCGCCAGCGCGTTATCGAGGAGAATGCGCGCCTGTCGACCCGCAACGAACTGCCGGCGCGCTTCGATCCGGTCCTGCTGGGTATCACCAAGGCCTCGCTGGCGACCGAATCGTTCATCTCGGCGGCCTCCTTCCAGGAGACCACCCGAGTGCTGACCGAGGCTGCCGTCCGCGGTACCAAGGACAACCTGCGTGGCCTGAAGGAAAACGTCATCGTCGGCCGCCTGATTCCGGCCGGTACCGGCCTGTCCTACCACAGCAGCCGCCGTCGCGGCGCTTCCGGTCTCACCGACTCGGAAATGCAGACCCTGGCCGGCACCCCGGCTGCGGTCGAGTCCCCGGTGGTTGAAGCCGAAGCTGAACAGGCCTCGGGCGAAGAATGAGGTATCCGGTCCGGCCGCAAGGCCGGACCACCCCGTCGGTCCATCGATGGGATTGGGAAAGGGCAGGGGAGATCGTCCGCGATCGACCCAGCCAACCTGAACGGGGTACATGGAGGCCCCCCAGTAACGTCCCGGGATCAGGGACGGGCTTGACAGGAGGCGTTTGACTGCTTTCCTTGCAGGTTGCTACAATCGTCTGTCTCAGCAGGCCAAAATTTCGGCCTGCTTTAACATTTCCGCATCTCTGGCCGGATTTTCCGGCCACCAATCAGAAGAACCTACTGATGGCGACGATCAACCAGCTGGTCCGCAAGCCGCGGCAAGCGACCACCTACAAGAGTGCCTCGCCGGCGCTCGACAAGTGCCCGCAGCGCCGTGGCGTCTGCACCCGTGTCTACACCACCACTCCGAAGAAGCCGAACTCGGCTCTGCGCAAGGTTGCCAAGGTCCGCCTGACCAACCAGGAAGAAGTGATTTCCTACATCGGTGGTGAAGGCCACAACCTGCAGGAGCACTCCGTGGTCCTGATCCGCGGCGGTCGCGTCAAGGACCTGCCGGGTGTGCGTTACCACACCGTTCGTGGCTCGCTCGACGCCGCCGGCGTTGCCAAGCGTCGCCAGGCCCGTTCCAAGTACGGCGCCAAGCGTCCGAAGGCATAAGGAGAGAGCACTATGTCGCGTAAGGGTAATACTCCGCAGCGTTCCGTCCTGCCCGATCCGAAGCACGGAAGCGAAACCATCGCCCGTTTCATCAACATGGTCATGCAGAGCGGCAAGAAGTCCGTCGCCGAAAAGATCGTGTACGGCGCCATGGACGTGATCACCGAGAAGAACAGCAGCGCCAACGCCATTGAACTGGTGCAGAAGGCTCTGGACAACGTCGCTCCGGCGGTCGAAGTCAAGTCGCGCCGCGTCGGTGGTGCCACCTACCAGGTGCCGGTCGAAGTGCGTTCGTCGCGCAAGATGGCCCTGGCCATGCGCTGGCTGATCGACTCCGCGCGCAAGCGTGGTGAGAACACCATGCCGAAGAAGCTGGCTGCTGAACTGATCGACGCCTCGGAAAACCGCGGCGGCGCCATCAAGAAGCGCGAAGAAACCCACCGCATGGCCGAAGCCAACAAGGCATTCGCGCACTACCGCTGGTGAGTTTGACGGCCTTGTAAAACAGGCAGGGCAGCACCACTTCGGTGCGTGCTGCCTCGCGGTCCCAGAAGGACTGCGCCAATCCGAAGGCCGCCGAAAGGCGGCGTTCGGCCATCCGAAATCCAAGAAATCTGAGAGGCTCCCGTGGCCCGTTCCACTCCCATCGAGCGTTACCGTAACTTCGGCATCATGGCTCACATCGATGCCGGCAAGACCACCACGTCCGAGCGCATCCTGTTCTACACCGGCAAGAGCCACAAGATCGGTGAAGTGCACGACGGCGCCGCCACCATGGACTGGATGGAGCAGGAGCAGGAGCGTGGCATCACGATCCAGTCCGCTGCCACCACCGCGTTCTGGAAGGGCATGGACAAGTCCCTGCCGGAGCACCGCTTCAACATCATCGACACCCCCGGGCACGTCGACTTCACCATCGAAGTGGAGCGTTCGCTGCGCGTGCTCGACGGTGCCGTCTTCGTCCTGTGCGCCGTCGGTGGCGTGCAGCCGCAGTCGGAAACCGTGTGGCGCCAGGCAAACAAGTACCACGTGCCGCGCATCGCGTTCGTCAACAAGATGGACCGCACCGGTGCCAACTTCCAGAAGGTCGTCGGCCAGCTGAAGGCCAAGCTGGGTGCGGTTGCCGTGCCGATGCAGCTGCCGATCGGCGCTGAAGACAACTTCAAGGGCGTCGTCGACCTGCTGAAGATGAAGGCCATCCACTGGGATGAAGCTTCGCAGGGCATGAAGTTCGAATACAGCGACATCCCGGCCGAACTGCAGGGCCCGGCTGAAGAGGCTCGCCAGTTCATGGTCGAGACCGCTGCCGAAGCCAGCGAAGAGCTGATGGAAAAGTACCTGGGCGGCGAAGAGCTGGCCGAGGCTGAAATCATCAACGCCCTGCGTACCCGCACCCTGGCCACCGAGATCGTGCCGATGTACTGCGGCTCGGCCTTCAAGAACAAGGGCGTGCAGGCCATGCTGGACGGCGTGATCCAGCTGCTGCCGTCGCCGGTCGACGTGCCGGACGTGAAGGGCGTGGACGTTGACGACGACACCGTCGAAATGACCCGCAAGTCGGACGACAAGGCTCCGTTCTCGTCGCTGGCCTTCAAGATCATCACCGACCCGTTCGTCGGCGCGCTGACCTTCTTCCGTGTCTACTCGGGCACCCTGAACGGTGGCGACACCGTGCTGAACTCGGTGAAGGGCAAGAAGGAGCGCATCGGCCGCATCCTGCAGATGCACTCGAACAACCGCGAGGAAATCAAGGAAGTTCTGGCTGGTGACATCGCCGCTGCCGTGGGCCTGAAGGACACCACCACCGGCGACACCCTGTGCGCCGTGGACGCCCCGATCATCCTGGAGCGCATGACGTTCCCGGAGCCGGTGATCTCGATGGCCGTCGAGCCGAAGACCAAGTCGGACCAGGAAAAGATGGGCCTGGCCCTGGGCCGCCTGGCGCAGGAAGATCCGTCGTTCCGCGTCAAGACCGACGAAGAATCCGGCCAGACCATCATCTCGGGCATGGGCGAGCTGCACCTGGACATCATCGTTGACCGCCTGAAGCGCGAGTTCAACGTTGAAGCCAACGTCGGCGCGCCGCAGGTGGCCTACCGCGAAACCATCACCCTGGCCGACGTCAAGTCGGACTACAAGCACGCCAAGCAGTCCGGTGGTAAGGGTCAGTACGGTCACGTCGTGATCGAGCTGTCGCCGATCACCGCTGCCGACCGTGCCGATCCGAAGATCGCTCCGATGATCAAGGACGACTTCCTGTTCATCAACGACATCACCGGCGGCGTGATCCCGAAGGAATTCATCCCGTCGGTCGAGAAGGGCCTGCGCGAAACCATCACCAGCGGCCCGCTGGCTGGCTTCCCGGTCGTGGACGTCAAGGTGAAGCTGGTGTTCGGTTCGTACCACGACGTCGACTCCTCGGAAATGGCGTTCAAGCTGGCTTCGTCGATGGCCTTCAAGCAGGGCTTCGCCAAGGCCAAGCCGGTGCTGCTGGAGCCGATCATGAAGGTCGAGATCGTGACCCCGGAGGATTACCAGGGTGACGTGATGGGCGACGTCAGCCGTCGTCGCGGCGTGCTGCAGGGTTCCGACACCACCGGTGACGGTTCGGCCAGCATCATCAACGCGATGATCCCGCTGGGTGAAATGTTCGGCTACGCCACTGCGCTGCGTTCGCAGACCCAGGGCCGCGCCACCTTCACCATGGAATTCGATCACTACGAGCCGGCTCCGAGCAACATCGCCGAAGCCGTCATGAAGAAGGGCTGAGCTTCGCTCAGCCTCTCTTGAAACCACTTACGAACAATCAAGGTATAGAACAATGGCAAAGGGTAAGTTCGAACGCACCAAGCCGCACGTCAACGTCGGCACCATCGGTCACGTCGACCACGGCAAGACCACGCTGACCGCCGCACTGACCAAGATCGGTGCCGAGCGCTTCGGTGGCGAGTTCAAGGACTACTCCTCGATCGACGCCGCGCCGGAAGAAAAGGCGCGTGGCATCACGATCTCGACCGCGCACGTCGAATACGAATCCCCGACCCGTCACTACGCCCACGTTGACTGCCCGGGCCACGCTGACTACGTCAAGAACATGATCACCGGTGCCGCCCAGATGGACGGCGCGATCCTGGTGTGCTCGGCCGCTGACGGCCCGATGCCGCAGACCCGTGAGCACATCCTGCTGTCGCGCCAGGTCGGCGTGCCGTACATCGTCGTGTTCCTGAACAAGGCCGACATGGTGGACGACGCCGAGCTGCTCGAGCTGGTCGAGATGGAAGTGCGCGAGCTGCTGAGCAAGTACGAGTTCCCGGGCGACGACACCCCGATCATCGCCGGTTCGGCCCGTCTGGCGCTGGAAGGCGACCAGAGCGACATCGGCGTGCCGGCCATCCTGAAGCTGGTCGACGCGCTGGACAGCTGGATTCCGGAGCCGGAGCGTGCGATCGACAAGCCGTTCCTGATGCCGGTGGAAGACGTGTTCTCGATCTCGGGCCGCGGCACCGTGGTGACCGGTCGTATCGAGCGCGGCGTGATCAAGGTTGGCGACGAAATCGAAATCGTCGGCATCCGTCCGGTGCAGAAGACCACCGTGACCGGCGTTGAAATGTTCCGCAAGCTGCTGGACCAGGGTCAGGCAGGCGACAACGCTGGCCTGCTGCTGCGCGGCACCAAGCGTGACGACGTCGAGCGTGGCCAGGTGCTGGCCAAGCCGGGCACGATCAAGCCGCACACCAAGTTCGAAGGCGAAGTGTACGTCCTGTCGAAGGACGAGGGCGGCCGCCACACCCCGTTCTTCAACGGTTACCGTCCGCAGTTCTACTTCCGCACCACCGACATCACCGGTGCCGCCAAGCTGCCGGAAGGCGTCGAAATGGTGATGCCGGGTGACAACGTCAAGATGGAAGTCACCCTGATCAACCCGGTGGCCATGGACGAAGGCCTGCGCTTCGCCATCCGCGAAGGCGGTCGTACCGTCGGCGCCGGCGTGGTCTCGAAGATCATCGAGTAATCTGGTAGTATCTGCGCCCCGATGTTGCCTGGGTAGGGCATCGGGGCGTATCAAATGGGAAAGCAGGCACAGGATGTGCCTTGTGTTCCCCGGACCAGGAAGGGTCAATGCCATTCAGGCGGCGTCAACAGGTGACTGTTGACAGCTGCCTTGCGTGCCATTATGCTTCTACGTCTGGGCAGGCCGGGTAACTGGTCTGCCTACGTTTTTGAGGTCCACGGATTGACCTTGGCGGCCTGCAGGACTGCGGGCCGTCCGTATTCAGGAATTTCATGGGGCAAAGCAACCCAGAGGCTTTGTCTGTCGCTCTTTTAACGAAGGAACCTACCGCCATGGCGGACCAAAAGATCCGGATCCGGCTGAAAGCGTTCGATCATCGTCTGATCGACCGTTCGGCCAGCGAGATCGTTGAAACGGCAAAGCGGACCGGCGCGCAAGTGCGTGGCCCGATCCCGCTGCCGACCAAGATCGAGCGTTACACCGTTCTCGTTTCCCCGCACGTCGACAAGGACGCGCGTGACCAGTACGAGACCCGCACGCACAAGCGCGTGCTCGATATCGTTGACCCGAATGACAAGACCGTGGACGCGCTGATGAAGCTCGAACTGGCTGCCGGCGTCGACGTTCAGATCAAGCTGACCTGAGGACTACGACCATGACGAAGAAGTATTCGTTGGGCTTCGTGGGCCGCAAGGCCGGCATGAGCCGCGTGTTCACTGAAGATGGCCGCTCCATCCCGGTGACCCTGATCGAAGCAACCCCGAACCGCATCGCGCAGATCAAGACCGTCGAAACCGACGGCTACAGCGCCGTGCAGGTGACCGTCGGCGCGCGTCGCGCTGCCCTGGTCAACAAGCCGGAAGCCGGCCACTTCGCCAAGGCGAAGGTGGAAGCGGGTCGTGGCCTGTGGGAATTCCGCGTTGAAGACGCGCAGCTCGGCGATTTCGCCGTTGGCGGCGAAGTCAAGGCGGACATCTTCGAAGTCGGCCAGATCGTCGACGTCCAGGGTGTCACCAAGGGTAAGGGCTTCCAGGGCACCATCAAGCGCCACAACTTCCGTATGGGCGATGCAACCCACGGTAACTCGCTGTCGCATCGCGCGCCGGGTTCGCTGGGTCAGCGCCAGACCCCGGGTCGCGTTTTCCCGGGCAAGAAGATGTCGGGCCACATGGGCGCGGTGCAGCAGAGCACCCAGAACCTGGAAGTGGTCAAGGTCGACGTCGAGCGCGGTCTGATCGCGGTTCGCGGCGCCGTTCCGGGCGCGGCGGGTGGCGATGTGATCGTCCGTCCGGCGAGCAAGGCATAAGGAGAGATGACGATGGAACTCGTTATCACGGGTAGCAACAACAAGGTCTCGGTCTCCGAAGCCGTGTTCGGTCGCGATTTCAGCGAAGATCTGGTCCACCAGGTCGTCGTTGCTTACCGCAACGCCGGTCGCGCCGGCACCAAGGCACAGAAGACTCGCTCCGAAGTGGCTGGTACCACCAAGAAGTCGAAGAAGCAGAAGGGCGGCGGCGCGCGTCATGGCGCACTGACGGCTCCGATCTTCGTCGGCGGCGGTGTCACCTTCGCGGCCAAGCCGCGCAGCTTCGAGCAGAAGGTCAATCGCAAGCAGTACCGTGCCGCCATGTGCGCGATCCTGTCCGAGCTGAACCGTCAGGGCCGTCTGACCATCGTGGAGGCCTTCGACGTCGAAGCCACCAGCACGAAGGGTCTGATCGCCAAGCTGGCCGGCCTGGAAGTGGGCAAGCGCCCGCTGATCGTCACCGAGGAAGCGTCCGAGCACCTGTACCTGTCCGCCCGCAATCTGCCGTACGTGCAGGTGCGTGACGTGCAGGGTCTGGACCCGGTCTCGCTGGTGGGTGCCGACACGGTCGTCATCACCGCTGACGCGGTCAAGAAGGTCGAGGAGTGGCTGGCATGAACAGCAACGAAAAAATCTTCAGCGTGCTGCGTGCCCCGCGTGTCTCGGAAAAGACCGCGCGCCTGCAGGAACTCTCCAATCAGTATGTCTTCGAAGTTTCGAACGAAGCCACCAAGGCCGATGTAAAGGCCGCGGTTGAGCAGCTGTTCGACGTCAAGGTCGAAGCCGTCAACGTGGTCAACGTCAAGGGCAAGAACAAGTCCTTCCGTAACCGTGCTGGCCGCCGCGGCGATTGGCGCAAGGCGTACGTTCGCCTGGCCGACGGCCAGTCGATCGATGTAACGGCCAAGGCCTGAGGTACATCCCATGCCATTGATGAAATTCAAGCCCACCTCCCCCGGCCGCCGTTCGGCCGTGCGCGTGGTCA
The DNA here is from genome assembly GCF_037079935.1 of Stenotrophomonas maltophilia group sp. Smal12. NCBI lineage: Bacteria > Pseudomonadati > Pseudomonadota > Gammaproteobacteria > Lysobacterales > Lysobacteraceae > Stenotrophomonas > Stenotrophomonas maltophilia group sp. Smal12. The sequence goes on from NZ_JBAWUK010000007.1 coordinate 91,555, forward strand.
CCCCCGACCTGCACAAGGGTGCTCCGCACGCCGCGCTGGTCGAGTCGCAGAGCCGCTCGGGTGGTCGTAACCACCACGGTCGCATCACCGTGCGTCACGTCGGTGGTGGTGCCAAGCAGCACTACCGCATCATCGACTTCAAGCGCAACAAGCTGGGCATCCCGGCGCGCGTGGAACGCATCGAATACGATCCGAACCGCACCGCCCACATCGCTCTGCTGTGCTACGTCGACGGTGAGCGTCGCTACATCATCGCCCCGAAGGGCCTGAAGGCTGGTGATCAGGTGATCGCTGGTTCGGACGCCCCGATCAAGGCCGGCAACACCCTGCCGCTGCGCAACATCCCGGTCGGCACCACCATCCACTGCATCGAACTGAAGCCGGGCAAGGGCGCTCAGATCGCTCGTGCCGCTGGTGCGGCCGTGCAGCTGGTGGCTCGTGAAGGCATCTACGCCACCCTGCGCCTGCGCTCGGGTGAAATGCGCAAGGTTCCGGTCGAGTGCTGCGCCACCATCGGCGAAGTCGGCAACGACGAGCACAGCCTGGAAAAGCTGGGCAAGGCCGGTGCCAAGCGTTGGCGCGGCGTCCGCCCGACCGTTCGTGGTGCTGCCATGAACCCGGTTGACCACCCGCACGGTGGTGGTGAGGCCAAGGCCGGCCAGGGTAACCCGCATCCGGTCACCCCGTGGGGTGTCCCGACCAAGGGTTACAAGACGCGCCATAACAAGCGCACTCAGCAGTTCATCGTCCGCGATCGTAGGGGCTAATCGACCATGGCACGTTCACTCAAGAAGGGCCCGTTCGTCGATCACCACCTCGTCAAGAAGGTGGAGGCCGCTGCGGGCAGCAAGAAGCCGATCAAGACCTGGTCGCGCCGTTCGATGATCCTGCCTGACATGGTAGGCATCACCATTGCCGTGCATAACGGCAAGAACCACATCCCGGTTCTCGTCAACGAGAACATGGTCGGCCACAAGCTCGGCGAATTTGCCATCACCCGGACCTTCAAGGGTCACGGTGGTGACAAGAAGTCGGGCAAGTAAGGAGAGATGACAATGGAAGCGAAAGCCATCCTGCGCACTGCGCGCATCTCCCCGCAGAAGGCTCGTCTGGTCGCTGACCAGGTGCGCGGTCTGCCGGCCGAACGTGCGGTCAACCTGCTGAAGTTCTCGGACAAGAAGGCTGCCCACCTGATCAAGAAGGTGGTGGAGTCGGCAATTGCCAACGCCGAGAACAACCAGGGCGCCGACGTCGACGAGCTGAAGGTTCAGACCATCATGGTTGATGAAGGTCCGACCCTGAAGCGTTTCATGGCGCGGGCGAAAGGCCGCGGTACCCGCATCCTCAAGCGCACCAGCCACATCACTGTGGTTGTGGGCGCCGCCAAGTAAGCGGATAAGGAAAAGACCATGGGTCATAAAGTTCATCCGATTGGTATCCGCCTCGGCATTTCCAAGGACTGGAACTCCAAGTGGTACGCCAACAAGGCCGAGTTCGCCGGTTACCTGGCAGCCGACCTGAAAGTGCGCGACATGCTGCGCAAGAAGCTGGCTCAGGCCGGCATCAGCAAGATCCTGATCGAGCGTCCGGCCAAGACCGCTCGCGTGACGATCCACACCGCCCGTCCGGGCGTGGTGATCGGCAAGCGCGGTGAGGACATCGAGAAGCTGCGCAAGGAAGTGAGCGAGATGATGGGCGTCCCGGCGCACATCAACGTCACCGAAGTGCGCAAGCCGGAACTGGACGCGCAGCTCGTTGCCGAGTCGATCGCCCAGCAGCTGGAGCGTCGCATCATGTTCCGCCGTGCAATGAAGCGCTCGGTCGGCAACGCGATGCGCCTGGGTGCCCTGGGCATCAAGGTCAACGTCGGTGGCCGCCTCAACGGTGCAGAAATCGCCCGTTCGGAGTGGTACCGCGAAGGCCGCGTGCCGCTGCACACCCTGCGTGCCGACATCGACTATGGCTTCGCTGAAGCCAAGACGACCTACGGCATCATCGGCATCAAGGTCTGGATCTACAAGGGCGAGGTCTTCGATTTCTCCCAGGTTGGCCAGGAAAAGCAGGACGACACCCCGTCGCGCAACGATCGTCACGATCGCGGCGACCGTGGTGACCGTCAGCGCCCGGCCCGTGAAGCGAGGTAACGACAATGTTGCAACCCAAGCGAACCAAGTACCGCAAGGTACACAAGGGCCGTAACGATGGCCTGAGCTGGAGCGCCAACGCTGTCAGCTTCGGCGAATACGGCCTGAAGGCAACCGCACACGGTCAGCTGACCGCGCGCCAGATCGAAGCGGCCCGCCGCTCGATCAGCCGCTACGTCAAGCGCGGCGGCAAGATGTGGATCCGCGTGTTCCCCGACAAGCCCATCACCAAGAAGCCCATCGAAGTCCGAATGGGTTCGGGTAAGGGTAACGTGGAATACTGGGTGGCCCAGATCCAGCCCGGCCGCATGATCTATGAAATCGAGGGTGTTTCCGAGGAAGTGGCTCGCGAGGCGTTCCGCCTGGCCGCCGCCAAGCTCTCGGTCACCACCACTTTCGTGACCCGTACGGTGCGCTGATGGATATCAAAACTCTCCGTGAAAAGTCGGCTGACGAACTCAAGGCCCACCTGATCGACCTGCGTAAGGAACAGTTCTCTGTCCGTATGCAGCAGGTCACCGGCCAGCTGCCGAAGACCCACGACATTCGCCGGGTCCGTCGCGAGATTGCTCGCGTCAAGACCCTGCTCGGCAGCACGAAGTAAGGATGGCCGCTATGAGCGACAATACTGAAAAGAAGACGCTGCGCACGGTCGAAGGCCGTGTCGTCAGCAACAAGATGGACAAGACGGTTACCGTCCTGGTTGAGCGTCAGGTCAAGCACGCGCTGTACGGCAAGTACATCAAGCGCTCGACCAAGCTGCACGCCCACGATGCCGACAACGCCTGCAAGGAAGGCGACGTCGTCCGCGTGACCGAGATTGCTCCGATGTCCAAGACCAAGAACTGGCGCGTGGTGGAAGTCATCACGCGTGCGGCTGAATAAGGAGTCTGAATCATGATCCAGATGCAGAGCTACCTTGACGTCGCGGACAATTCGGGTGCCAAGCAGGTGATGTGCTTCAAGGTGCTGGGTGGTTCCAAGCGCCGTTACGCCGGTATCGGCGACATCATCAAGGTCACCGTGAAGGATGCAATTCCGCGCGGCAAGGTCAAGAAGGGTGAAGTGTATGACGCCGTCGTGGTGCGTACCCGCAAGGGTGTGCGTCGCGCCGACGGTTCGCTGATCCGCTTCGACGGCAACGCTGCCGTCCTGCTGAACAACAAGCAGGAGCCGATCGGTACCCGTATCTTCGGGCCGGTGACCCGTGAACTTCGTTCGGAGAAGTTCATGAAGATCGTCTCGCTCGCTCCCGAAGTGCTGTGAGCGACAGGAGATAATCATGGCTAACCGTATCAAGAAGGGCGACCAGGTTGTCGTCAACGCTGGCAAGGACAAGGGCAAGCAGGGCGAAGTCGTCCGCGTCGACGGCGACCGCGTGGTCGTGGCCAACGTGAACATCGTCAAGCGCCACACCAAGCCGAACCCGCAGGCAGGTGTTGCCGGCGGCGTGGTCGAGCGCGAAGCTTCGATCCATATCTCCAACGTGAACGTGCTGAACCCGGCTTCGGGCAAGGGCGAACGCGTTGGCTTCAAGGTGCTGGAGGATGGACGCAAACTGCGTGTGTTCCGCTCCAGCGGTGAGGCGCTCGACGCCTGAGGAATGTGAAGATGACTTCCCGTCTCGAAAAGATCTACAAGGAAGAAGTGGTGCCGGCGCTGATGAAGCAGTTCGGCTACACCAATCCGATGGAAGTACCGAAGCTCGTCAAGGTCACCCTGAACATGGGTGTCGGCGAGGCTGCCACCAACAAGAAGATCCTGGAAAACGCCGTCGCGGACATGACCAAGATTTCCGGCCAGAAGCCGGTTGTCACCAAGTCGCGTATCTCGGTTGCGTCGTTCAAGATCCGTGATGGTTGGCCGATCGGCTGCAAGACCACGCTGCGTCGCCACAAGATGTACGAGTTCCTGGACCGCCTGATCAACATCTCGCTGCCGCGCGTGCGCGACTTCCGTGGTGTTTCCGGTCGTTCCTTCGACGGCCGCGGCAACTTCAACATGGGTGTGAAGGAGCAGATCATCTTCCCGGAAATCGACTTCGACGCCGTCGACGCGATCCGCGGTATGGATATCGCCATCACCACCACTGCGAAGACCGACGCGGAAGCGAAGGCGCTGCTGGCAGCGTTCAAGTTCCCGTTCCGTAACTGATCTGTCGAGGAAACCGAAATGGCAAAGACCTCCATGGTCAACCGCGACATCAAGCGGGAAAAGCTGGCCAAGAAGTACGCTGAGAAGCGTGCGGCTCTGAAGAAGATCGTGTCCTCCGTGGACGCGACCTACGAAGAGAAGATCGACGCCGCAACCAAGCTGGCCAAGCTGCCGCGCGATTCGTCGCCGAGCCGTCAGCGCAACCGTTGCGAGCTGTCGGGTCGTCCGCGTGGCGTGTACAGCAAGTTCGGCCTCGGCCGCAACAAGCTGCGCGAAGCCACCATGCGTGGCGACGTCCCGGGCCTGCGCAAGGCCAGCTGGTAATCCCAGCCGGCCCTGCGATCAGGAGCCCCCTCGGGGGCTTCTGAACCGGGGAGGGAGGCGTTCAGCTTCCTTTCTGCGAAAAAACCCGAAGAGCCCGGCGCAAGTCGGGCTCTTTTGGCGTATACTCCCGCGTCTTGCCCTGCGCAAACGGGGTTGTAGGAGTGGGCCCCGGCCCGCTGCATCAAGGGACCTGGCCCGTTTCCAGGAGACAACAGATTTTCGCGAAAGCGGATATCGGTGCACTCAAAGGTACTCATATGAGCATGACTGATCCCATCGCCGACCTGCTGGTCCGCATCAAGAATGCGGCTGCGGTTGGCAAGCAGACGGTGAAAGCGCCGTCGTCCAAGATCAAGGTTGCGATCGCCCAGGTCCTGAAGGACGAGGGTTACATCACCGACCTGCGCGTGACCCAGCTGGAAAACAACAAGTCCGAGCTGGAAATCGTGCTGAAGTATTTCGAAGGCAAGCCGGTCATCGCGACCCTGAAGCGCTTCTCGCGTTCGGGCCTGCGCCAGTACCGCGGCAAGAGCGAGCTGCCGAAGGTCATGAATGGCCTGGGCATCTCCATCATTTCCACCTCCAAGGGCATCATGACTGATGCGCAGGCGCGCCAGCTGGGCGTCGGCGGCGAAGTCCTGTGCTTCGTGGCCTAAGGCGAAAGGAGTAGAACTATGTCCCGCGTAGCCAAGAAGCCCGTCACCCTGGGTAAGGTCGAACTGAACGTCCAGTCGGAAAGCATCACCGTCAAGGGCCCGAAGGGCACCCTGTCGCTGGTCAAGCCGGCCGGTATTGCCATCAACGTCGACAGCGGCGTTGCCACCCTGAGCACCGAGAGCGCCGACCTGGTCGCGCTGACCGGTACCGTGCGCGCGATCCTGGCCAACATGGTCAAGGGCGTGTCCGAAGGCTTCGAGCGCAAGCTGGAGCTGGTCGGCGTGGGTTACCGTGCTGCCATGCAGGGCAAGGATCTGAGCCTGTCGCTCGGTTTCTCGCATCCGGTCGTGTTCGTGGCGCCGGAAGGCATCACCATCTCCACCCCGACCCAGACCGAGATCCTGGTCCAGGGCGCTGACAAGCAGGTCGTCGGTGAAGTCGCCGCCAAGATCCGTGCGTTCCGCAAGCCGGAGCCGTACAAGGGCAAGGGCGTGAAGTACTCCGACGAAGTCATCATCCGTAAGGAAGCCAAGAAGGCCTAATTAGGCGCTTCCGCTTTCAAGGAAAAAACATCATGAACAAGAACATCGCCCGCCTGCGTCGCGCCAAGTCGACCCGCGCCCACATCCGTGAGCTCGGCGTCGCCCGCCTGTCGGTGCTGCGCACCGGCCAGCACCTGTACGCCCAGGTCTTCACCGCTGACGGTTCGAAGGTGCTGGCTGCCGCCAACACCACCCAGACCGACGTCAAGGAAGGCCTGAAGAACGGCAAGAACGCCGATGCCGCTGCCAAGGTCGGCCGCATCGTTGCCGAGCGCGCCAAGGCCGCCGGCATCGAGAAGGTTGCCTTCGATCGTTCGGGCTACCGCTACCACGGCCGCATCAAGGCCCTGGCAGAAGCCGCCCGCGAAGCCGGCCTGCAGTTCTAAGGGATCAGGGCAGGGGCCGATGGCCTCCTGCCCACCTGCTCGCCAGCCTGAGCGAGGCTGGACGGCGCCGCTCTTCTGCAGCGGCCCACCGGAACAATGCGTCACTCCACAACCATAAGCGGCCCCGAGCCGTACATACCCAAACAACCAAGGAATCAACATGGCAGAAGAGCGTCAGCAGCGGGGTCGCGATCGCGACCGTAACCGCGAAGAGAAGATCGACGACGGCATGATCGAAAAGCTGGTCGCGGTCAACCGCGTCAGCAAGACCGTCAAGGGTGGCCGCCAGTTCACCTTCACCGCCCTGACCGTTGTCGGCGACGGCGAAGGCAAGGTCGGTTTCGGTTATGGCAAGGCCCGCGAAGTGCCGGTCGCCATCCAGAAGTCGATGGAACAGGCCCGCAAGAACCTGGTCAGCGTTGACCTGAACAACGGCACCCTGTGGCACACCATCAAGGATGGTCACGGCGCAGCCCGCGTGTTCATGCAGCCGGCTTCGGAAGGTACTGGCGTCATCGCCGGCGGTGCCATGCGCGCCGTGCTGGAAGCCGTTGGCGTGAAGAACGTGCTGGCCAAGGCCACCGGTTCGCGCAACCCGATCAATCTGGTGCGCGCCACCGTGAAGGGCCTGACTGCTGCGCAGTCGCCGGCCCGCATCGCGGCCAAGCGCGGCAAGAAGGTGGAGGAACTCAACCATGGCTAATGAGTCCAACAAGACTGTGAAGGTCCGCCTGGTGCGTGGCCTGCGTGGCACCCAGTCGCGTCACCGCCTGTCGGTGCGTGCCCTGGGCCTGAACAAGCTCAACGATGTGCGTGAACTGAAGGACAGCCCGCAGGTGCGCGGCCTGATCAACAAGGTTCAGTACCTCGTCCAGGTTGAGGAGTAATCGACCATGACTCTGCGTCTCAATGAACTGAGCCCGGCACCGGGCGCCCGCACCGAGCGCACCCGCGTCGGCCGCGGTATCGGCTCGGGCCTGGGCAAGACTGCCGGCCGCGGCCACAAGGGTTCGTTCGCCCGCAAGGGTGGCGGCAAGATCAAGGCTGGCTTCGAAGGCGGCCAGACCCCCATGCAGCGTCGTCTGCCGAAGATCGGCTTCCGTTCGCCGATCGCCAAGGACACCGCTGAAGTGCTGCTGTACGCGCTGGACAAGCTGCCGGCCGGTGAGATCGACTTCGCCGCCCTGCGTGCTGCCAAGCTGGTCCCGAGCACTGCCAAGAAGGCCAAGGTCGTCGTCAAGGGCGAAGTGACCAAGGCGTTCACCCTGAAGGGTATTGCTGCCACGGCTGGTGCCAAGGCTGCGATCGAAGCTGCCGGCGGCAGCGTAACGGAGTAAGAAAATCATGGCGCAAGCTGGCATCGGTAACCTCGCGGGCGGAATGGGCAAGTTCACTGAACTTCGCCAACGTTTGCTGTTCGTCGTCGGGGCTTTGATCGTCTATCGCATCGGCTGCTACGTGCCGGTGCCGGGCGTCAATCCCGATGCCATGCTTGCCATGATGCAACAGCAGGGCGGCGGCATCGTGGACATGTTCAACATGTTCTCGGGCGGCGCCCTGCACCGTTTCAGCATCTTTGCGCTGAACGTGATGCCGTACATCTCGGCATCGATCGTGATGCAGCTGGCCGTGCACATCTTCCCCGCCCTGAAGGCGATGCAGAAGGAAGGTGAGTCCGGCCGCCGCAAGATCACCCAGTATTCGCGCATCGGCGCCGTGCTGCTGGCAGTGGTGCAGGGCGGTTCGATCGCGCTGGCCCTGCAGGGGCAGGTTTCGCCGTCGGGCGCTCCGGTCGTGTACGCCCCCGGCATGGGCTTCGTGCTCACCGCGGTGGTCGCACTGACTGCCGGCACCATGTTCCTGATGTGGGTCGGTGAGCAGGTCACCGAACGCGGTATCGGCAACGGCGTGTCGCTGATCATCTTCGCCGGTATCGTCGCCGGCCTGCCGGGTGCGGTCATCCACACCTTCGACGCCTACCGCGACGGCAACATCCAGTTCATCCAGCTGCTGCTGATCGCTATCGTCGTGCTCGCTTTCACCTTCTTCGTGGTGTTCGTGGAGCGCGGCCAGCGCCGGATCACGGTCAATTACGCGCGCCGCCAGGGCGGTCGCAACGCGTACATGAACCAGACCTCGTTCCTGCCGCTGAAGCTCAACATGGCCGGCGTCATCCCGGCGATCTTTGCCTCGAGCCTGCTGGCCTTCCCGGCCACCCTGGCCATGTGGTCCGGCCAGGCTGCCAACCAGAGCAGCTTCGGTCAGGTCCTGCAGAAGGTCGCCAATGCCCTGGGCCCGGGCGAGCCGCTGCACATGATCGTGTTCGCTGCGCTGATCACCGGTTTCGCGTTCTTCTATACGGCGCTGGTGTTCAATTCGCAGGAAACCGCCGACAACCTGAAGAAGTCGGGCGCTTTGATTCCGGGCATCCGTCCGGGCAAGGCCACCGCCGACTACATCGACGGCGTGCTGACCCGCCTGACCGCGGCCGGCTCGGCCTACCTGGTGATCGTCTGCCTGCTGCCGGAACTGATGCGCACGCAGCTGAATGCCTCGTTCTACTTCGGTGGCACGTCGCTGCTGATCGTGGTGGTGGTGGTGATGGACTTCATCGCCCAGGTGCAGGCACACCTGATGTCCCACCAGTACGAGAGCCTACTGAAGAAGGCCAACCTGAAGGGCGGCAACCGCGGCGGTTTTGCCCGCGGCTGATAGGCCTGTTATACTTTCGTCTTCCTGACGTGATGGTCCCTCCGCTTCGCGGATTCCGGCCACACAAACGAAGGGCGGCCCCCGCAGCGGTTCCGGGTGGGGGTGTGATGAGGTGGTCCCGCGCTGGAGTAGCGCGGGCGGCCCCGGGGGAAACCCCAGGTCCAACCCCATCCGGCGCCGGAGCCTGGGCACACTCCCCAGGCCGGGTTCATGAAACCAATGGTTTCACGGGCTTCCATGTAAACCGGAACCTTGTTAGTATCGCTAGTTCACTTTTTTGATCCATCCTGCCGGATTGGCGTGCCCGAGGCGCGCTGTCGGCCATCACTCAGCTGGAGAACCGCGTCATGGCGCGTATTGCAGGCGTCAACCTGCCAGCCCAGAAGCACGTCTGGGTCGGGTTGCAAAGCATTTACGGCATCGGCCGTACCCGTTCGAAGAAGGTCTGCGAAGTCGCAGGCGTTGCTTCGACCACCAAGATCCGCGATCTGTCGGAGCCGGAAATCGAGCGCCTGCGCGCCGAAGTCGGCAAGTACATCGTGGAAGGCGATCTGCGCCGTGAGATCGGCATCGCGATCAAGCGCCTGATGGACCTGGGCTGCTACCGCGGCCTGCGTCACCGTCGTGGCCTCCCGCTGCGTGGCCAGCGCACCCGTACCAACGCCCGCACCCGCAAGGGTCCGCGCAAGGCGATCAAGAAGTAAGGGACTGAGAAATGGCTAAGCCCGCTGCTAAGACCAAGAAGAAGATCAAGCGCGTCGTCACCGACGGCGTTGCCCACGTCCACGCTTCGTTCAACAACACCATCGTCACCATCACCGATCGCCAGGGCAATGCTCTGTCGTGGGCGACCTCCGGTGGCGCTGGCTTCCGCGGTTCGCGCAAGTCGACCCCGTTCGCTGCCCAGGTGGCTGCTGAAAAGGCCGGTCGTGCTGCGCTGGACTACGGCGTGAAGTCGCTGGAAGTCCGCATCAAGGGCCCGGGTCCGGGCCGTGAGTCGGCCGTGCGTTCGCTGAACAACGTCGGCTACAAGATCACCAACATCATCGACGTGACGCCCATCCCGCACAACGGGTGCCGTCCGCCGAAGAAGCGTCGCGTCTAAAGGGAGCGATAAGAAATGGCTCGTTATATCGGTCCTACCTGTAAGCTCGCCCGCCGCGAAGGCGCCGACCTGTCCCTGAAGAGCCCGGCGCGTGCGCTGGACTCCAAGTGCAAGCTGGAGCAGAAGCCCGGCCAGCACGGCGCCACTGCCCGCAAGGGCAAGCTGTCCGACTACGCCACCCAGCTGCGTGAAAAGCAGAAGGTCAAGCGTATCTACGGCCTGCTGGAGCGTCAGTTCCGCAACTACTACAAGAAGGCCTCGACCAAGAAGGGCAACACCGGCGAGAACCTGCTGCAGCTGCTGGAAACCCGCCTGGACAACGTCGTCTACCGCATGGGCTTCGCCGTGACCCGTCCGGCTGCCCGTCAGCTGGTGTCGCACCGCGGCGTCACCGTGAATGGCAAGTCGGTCAACCTGGCTTCGTACCAGGTCAAGGCTGGCGACGCCATCGCTCTGTCCGAAAAGGCTGCCAAGCAGCTGCGCGTCCAGGAAGCCCTGACCGTCGCCGCCCAGCATGACCTGAGCCCGTCGTGGGTTGAAGTGGATTCCGGCAAGTTCACCGGCATCTTCAAGGCTGTTCCGGATCGTTCGGATCTGCCTGCGGACATCAACGAAGCGCTGATCGTCGAGCTGTATTCGAAGTAATTCACATTGGAGAGCCCCCGGCGACGGCCGGGGGTTCACTAGGAGAACCCGCAACATGACGGTTACCGCCAACCAGGTTCTGCGTCCTCGCGGTCCGCAGATCGAACGCCTTACCGACACCCGTGCAAAGGTCGTTATCGAACCTTTGGAGCGGGGTTACGGGCATACGCTGGGCAACGCCCTGCGTCGCGTGCTGCTGTCGTCCATCCCGGGCTTCGCCATCACGGAAGTCGAAATCGACGGCGTGTTGCATGAGTACACCACGGTCGAAGGTCTGCAGGAGGACGTGCTCGAAGTCCTGCTCAACCTGAAGGATGTGGCCATCCGTATGCACTCCGGCGACAGCGCCACCCTGTCCCTGTCCAAGCAGGGCCCGGGCGTTGTCACCGCTGCCGACATCAAGGTCGACCACAATGTGGAGATCCTGAACGGCGACCATGTGATCTGCCACCTGACCAAGGACACGGCAATCAACATGCGTCTGAAGATCGAACGTGGTTTCGGCTACCAGCCGGCTGCCGCGCGTCGTCGTCCGGACGAAGAAACCCGTGCCATCGGCCGCCTGGTCCTGGATGCCTCGTTCTCGCCGGTCCGCCGTGTCGCCTATGCCGTGGAAGCGGCGCGTGTCGAACAGCGCACCGACCTGGACAAGCTGGTCATCGATATCGAGACCAACGGCACCATCGATGCCGAGGAAGCCGTGCGCACCGCCGCCGACATCCTCAGCGACCAGCTGTCGGTGTTCGGTGACTTCACCCACCGCGACCGCGGTGCGGCCAAGCCGGCCAACAACGGCGTGGATCCGGTGCTGCTGCGCCCGATCGACGATCTGGAGCTGACCGTGCGTTCGGCCAACTGCCTGAAGGCTGAAAGCATCTACTACATCGGCGATCTGATCCAGAAGACCGAAGTGGAGCTGCTGAAGACCCCGAACCTGGGCAAGAAGTCGCTCACCGAGATCAAGGAAGTGCTGGCTCAGCGCGGCCTGTCGCTCGGCATGAAGCTGGAGAACTGGCCGCCGGCCGGCGTCGCCAGCCACGGCATGCTGGGCTGATATCGGCAATGCCTGAAGGCTCCACCGTTCGCGGTGGGGCCTTCAACGCAACACAACATGCCACGACGAACCCCAGGTTCGCGGGCAGGTCGTCCAGGACGGGCGGCCAGGACCATCCGCAGTCCGCGCAGCAACGCCAGGATGGCGACAACGATCCGCACAGCCTCATCATTAACCAAGGAATATCACCATGCGTCACCAGAAGTCTGGCCGTAAGTTCAGCCGCACCAGCGCCCACCGCGAAGCGATGTTCAAGAACATGGCCGCCTCGCTGTTCAAGCACGAGCTGATCAAGACCACCCTGCCGAAGGCCAAGGAACTGCGCCGCGTTGCCGAGCCGCTGATCACCCTGGCCAAGGTCGACTCCGTCGCCAACCGCCGTCTGGCTTTCGCTCGCCTGCGCGACAACGAAGCCGTGGGCAACCTGTTCACCATCCTGGGCCCGCGCTACGCGAACCGTCCGGGCGGCTACCTGCGCCTGCTGAAGTGTGGCTTCCGCGCTGGCGACAACGCGCCGATGGCCTACGTCGAGCTGGTTGACCGTCCGGTCGTGGCCGAGGAAGTGGCCGAGTAATCGGACCGCTCCAACGCGACACAGCGAAAGCCCGGCCTCTGCCGGGCTTTTGCGTTTCTGCGGGATCTGACCCGCACCGTTCCGACAGGCGTCACCTGTGGCGGTTCGAATGGCATGCACTCTCGGTTACGCTTGGCGCCTTGATCCATTCGAGCGTTGACGATGAATCCACTGCGCTGGCCCTTCCGCGCCCAGTTCTTCCTGGGCTTCCTGATCTGCGCGGGCCTGCTGGGCTACGCGATCTTCCTGCAGCTGAAGATGGGCCTGGAGCCGTGCCCGCTGTGCATCTTCCAGCGGCTGGCGTTCGCCGCGCTGGGCCTGCTGTTCCTGATCGGTGCACTGCACGGGCCCTCCAACCGTCCTGGCCGGGCAACCTACGGCGTGCTCGCCTTCATTGCCGCCGCGGTCGGCGTAGGCATCGCTGCGCGCCACGTCTACGTGCAGATGCTGCCACCGGAGATGGGTGCGACCTGCGGCCCGCCGCTGAGCTTCCTGCGCGAGACCATGGGGCCGCTGGAAGTATTCCGCACGGTGCTGACCGGTACCGGCAACTGCGGCAATATCGACTGGACGTTCCTGGGCCTGACCATGCCGATGTGGTCGGGCGTGTGGTTCGTGCTGCTGGCGCTGTGGGCGTTGGTGGTGTCGCTGCGCAAGGTCAAGCGCTGAACTAAGGCGGGGTCGGAGCCCTCTCCTGCGGAAAGGGGTCCGACCCCAGGCACCCTGGCGTCCTCAGAAATCCTGCTGCAGGCTCAGGTAGGCGCCACGGCGCGGTCCCCACTGCGGGGCGAACACGCCGACGCCACCGCCATCGCGCAGTTGGTAGCTGCGGTCCAATGCATTGATGACCGCCAGCTGCACATGCAGCGGATGGCCGCTGCCGGCATTGAAGTCATGCCCGGCGCTGAGGTTCACCTGCAGGTAGGACGGCAGCTCGCCGCCGTTGGGCACGCCCTCGATGTCCGAACGCAGGCCGCTACCGAACACGTAGTTGGCGCCGACCCGGTTGTGTCCGGCAAAGGCGTAGCTGAAGCCACCCGATGAGGTCAGCTTCTGGTCGTGGTCGAGGTGGATCCAATGGTTGGCCACATAGGCCAGCGCGTCCGGATCGAGGTTGTACTGGCTGGTGATGACCTGGGTGCCGATGGCCTTGTTGTACGCTGCGTTGACGTAGGCGCTGAACGGACCGTCGCTGTAGTCGGCACTGAACTCCAGGCCATGGATATGGCCGCGGCGGTAGTTGAACGTCGAGTAGATGTAGGCGGCACCGAACTGGCCTTCGTCCTGCAGGCGCGCGACGCGTCGGTCATAGGCATCCAGGCCCAGGGTCAGGTGTTCGCCCACCTGCTGCGACACGCCGATGTCGTAGTAGTCGCTGCGCTCGGCCAGTGGCGTGTTGTTGCCGCCGCTGGGTTGCTGGTTGGTGGTGCCGTCGTACAGCGCGATGTCGCTGCTGGCGATCAGCTCACTGGCCGGTGGCGTGAAGTAACGCGAATAGCCGGCATGCACGGTGGTGCTGTCGCTGGCATTCCAGGCCACGCCCACGCGGGGGCTGAGCTGGCCCTCGGTGTGGCCAAAGGCCTTGTAGCGATCTCCGCGCAGGCCGTAGTTGACGGTCCAGTCGTCGCCGATCTTCCATTCATCCTGCACGTACAACGCCTGCGTGCTGGCATGGAAGGCACTGTGGTCAGGTATCAGCAGCGGCGTGGTGCTGGATTGCTGGCCGGCGTCATCGACCGGAAACACCCAGCTGCTGTTGTTCGCACGCGCGTTCTCGTAATTGCCGTACAGGCCATAGCGCAGCGTGTGGTCGCTGCCCAGCGGGGTGGAGAAATCGGCCTGCAGCGTGTTGGCGCGGTTGCTGCGCTGCACCTGCGAGGCGACGCCACTGAATACCAGGTCGCCGATGACATCCGGGTTGAACGCCACATCGCTGTAGCGCTGCCCGGCTGACAGCTGGTAGGCGGTGCTGCCCAGCGCCCCCTGCAGCACCAGCATGCCGAAGCGGGTGGTCTCGCGCTGGGTTTCATCCAGCTGGCTGGAGTCGAAGGTGGTGGTGTCCAGGTAACCGAACTGCGGGGTCTGGCCGGGGTTGACCGGGATCTGCAAGCGATTGTTGGCGAAGCCGGCGAACACGCTCAGGCGCGTGTTCTCGTTGACCAGGTAGGTGAGGTCAGCGAACGCTTTGCCTTGGTGGGTGTCGTCGTGCAGCGGCTTGCGCGAGCGGGTCGGGTTCTCCAGGCCAACCTCGTTCTGGTCGTAGTTGCCAGTAAGGAACCAGCTCCATCGCCCCTGGTTGCCCCACCACGAGGCATTCGGATTGATCTTGCCGAACGAGCCTGCGGTCAGACCGGCGCTGCCGCCATTGCCGAGCTCGGCGCCATTGCGGGTGGTGATGTCGACCACTGCAGCGGTGCGCTCGCCGAACTGCGCCGGCAGCGCGCCATCCATCAGGCGGATGCTCTTGATGGTGCGGGCATCCAGTGTCTGGCCGAAGCCGGAGATCGATTCGGGCAACAGCACGCCATTGATGCGGTACTGCAGATTGGCGTGGTCGCCGCGCACGTGCACGCCGCCATAGGAATCCTGGACCACGCCCGGGGCCTGCAGCAGTACCTGGCTGAGCGGCGCGGAGGCACCCAGCGGCTGCTTCTGGATGTCCTCGGCGGTGATCTGGTACTGGCTGCTGCCGATGTCCGGCGACAGCGCGTTGCGGGCCTGGTCGAGCTGGGCGTGGACGGTGACTGCGTCCAGATCCTTGACGGAGGAAGAGGTGTCGTCGGTCGTTGCGGCGAAGGCGGGCAGGCTGGCCAGGGCCAGGGCGAAGGCAATGCCGGTAGCGAGGGGTGAGGGCTTCATGGTGAGAGAGGGGGCGGCTGGGCGTGGAAGGGGCCGGTCCATGACGTGGAAGTGTTACTCCGTAACAAATCATGCGCCTGTCCCGTGCGGCTGACCATGCTGGATCTGGCTGCCGGCGCTGGCCTTTCCCTGCCGTTCAGGTGGCTGGGGCGGTGGGTGTGGGCCTTTGCGTCAGCGGCTGGCTCTGCGACCATGACCGCCCCCCACCCCGGAAGTCTGCAATGAGCCTGTCCGCCGTTCCACCCGCGTCCGATCCCGCCGCGACCACCGCTGGCGCTGCCTGGTCGCCGGAGAGCTGGCGTGGCAAGACCGCGCTGCAGATGCCGACCTACCCGGACCCGGTGGCATTGGACGCCGCTCTGCACGAGCTGAAGCGGCTGCCGCCGCTGGTCACCTCGTGGGAGATCCTGGCGTTGAAGCAGCAGCTGGCCGAGGCCCAGGAAGGCAAGCGCTTCCTGCTGCAGGGCGGCGACTGCGCCGAGAACTTCAGCGACTGCGAATCGGGCACCATCTCCAACCGCCTGAAGGTACTGCTGCAGATGAGCCTGGTGCTGGTGCACGGCCTGCGCCAGCCGGTGATCCGCGTGGGCCGCTTCGCCGGCCAGTACGCCAAGCCGCGCTCGGCCGACACCGAGACCCGCGACGGCGTGACCCTGCCCAGCTACCGCGGTGATGTGATCAACGCACCGGCGTTCACCGAAGCGGCGCGCCTGCCGGACCCGAAGCGGATGCTGCAGGCCCACGCGCATTCGGCGATGACGATGAACTTCGTGCGTGCGCTGATCGACGGCGGTTTCGCCGACCTGCACCACCCCGAATACTGGAATCTGGAGTGGGTAAGCCACTCGCCGCTGGCGGCCGAGTACCAGAAGATGGTGGCCTCGATCGGCGATGCGGTGCACTTCATGGAGACCCTGGCCGGGGCCCGCGTGCACAATCTCAACCGCATCGACTTCTACACGTCGCACGAAGCCCTGCTGCTGCCCTACGAGCAGGCGTTGACCCGCCAGGTGCCGCGCCAGCAGGGCTGGTTGAACCTGAGCACGCATTACCCGTGGATCGGCATGCGCACGGCCGCGCTCGATGGCGCGCACGTGGAGTACCTGCGTGGCGTGCGCAATCCGATTGCGATCAAGGTGGGCCCGTCGGTGACGCCGGACCAGCTGCTGCGCCTGATCGATGTGCTCAACCCACATGACGAGCCGGGCCGCCTGAGCTTCATCCACCGGATGGGCGCAACGCAGATCGCAGAGAAACTGCCGCCGCTGCTGGACGCGGTCAAGCGTGATGGTCGCCGCGTGCTGTGGGTGTGCGATGCGATGCATGGCAATACCGAAAGCACCGCCAACGGTTTCAAGACACGCCGCTTCGACAACGTGCGTGGCGAGGTGGAGATGTCGTTCGACCTGCATGCCGCCGCCGGTACGCGCCTGGGCGGTGTGCACCTGGAACTGACCGGCGAGGACGTGACCGAGTGCATCGGCGGCGCGCGCGAACTGACCGAGCGCGACCTGGAGCGTGCGTATCGTTCGACGGTGGACCCGCGGTTGAACTACGAGCAGTCGCTGGAGATCGCGATGGCGATCGTGCGCAAGCAGGAGCAAGTGCGGTAAGTGCGTTGCGGCAGGGCTTGCAGCCCTGCACCTGCCGAATCAACGTCAACTTCAACGTCAAACGCGGGCATTCCGTGGGAAGGCGGGGTGGTATCGGAGTGCGGGGACGCCGCAAGTACGTCCTTGTAGGCTTGGCAGCCGCTTGCTCGTGTGCGCTTTTCTGCGCACACGGCAAGACCGGGGTTGGGCGTCCTGCCCAACCCGCCCGAGGCATGCCTCGGGCCCATGCGGCTGACACCCCGCACTCCGACACCGCCCCGCCTCTGACGAATTCCGGCGGCTGCGGGTAAGTGTCGACCTTGGTCGACACGGTAGATCCACGCCATGCGTGGATGCTTTTGGAATCCAATTCGAAATATTCGATTCCGATGGAGATTCATCCACGCATGGCGCGGATCTACTGCAGATCGCGGAGATCTGTCGTAGGCGGGGTGGGTCCGGTTGCGGGGGCGTGAGCCGCATGGGCCCGAGGCATGCCTCGGGCGGGTTGGGCAGGACGCCCAACCCCGGTCTTGCCGTGTGCGCAGGAAAGCGCACACGAGCAAGCGGCGACCGAGCTTACATGGGTGAGGGCGCTTTGCTTGCGAAGCACTGCTTCGCAAGCGCCCGAACGCACAGCCGCCAGCGGCTGGGCCGGGCCCCGGAGGGGTACTTGCAGCGCCCCCCGCAACCGGACCCACCCCGCCATCCCACAGCAAACCCGCTTCTGCTTCGGCTGTTGCTGTTGCCGTTGCTGTTGCTTCGGCTTCTGGGCAGGTGCAGGGCTACAAGCCCTGCCGACCAACACCCTCCTTACAAACGACTGACGTGACGCTCATGCGCCATGCGCGAGGCTGTCCACTTGCTTGTTCGACTGGAGGTGGCAACGGTGCACTGGCAGAGCGCACAGGCCTACGCATGGCCGTTGGGTTTGGCCGCATTGGTGGGCGGTATCGGCGCGTGGCTGATCCTGTGGATCTACCATCGGCTGAAAGGGCGTGATCGGCGGCGCGCGCGCATCGGGCGTGTGCTCGGGCTGCCAATGGCCACCGCATGGCCGCTGCTGCTGTTGATCCCTGCATTGCAGGCCACGCCGCTGCAGGATCCCCTTCTGGGCAACCTGCAACGGGTGCTGCATATCGCACTGACCGCCTGCTTCATCTGGTTGCTGGTACGCGCAGTGGCAGCGGGTGAGCGGGCCATCCTGCGCAGCCATCCCATCGATGTCTCCGATAATCTGGAAGCGCGCCGCATCCAGACCCAGACGCGGGTGCTCAGCCGTGTGCTGATGGGCGGCATCATCGTGCTGGGCACTTCGCTGGTGCTGCTGACCTTCCCCATGGTGCAGAAGATCGGCACCGCGCTGCTGGCCTCGGCGGGCCTCATCGGCCTGGTGGCCGGTATCGCCGCAAAGCCAGTGTTCGGCAACCTGATCGCTGGCCTGCAGATTGCAGTGACCCAGCCGATCCGGCTGGACGATGTGGTGATCGTCGAGGGCGAGTGGGGACGCATCGAGGAGATCGGCAGCAGCTACGTGGTGGTACGCATCTGGGACGAGCGGAGGATGGTGGTGCCGCTGACCTGGTTCATCGAGAACCCCTTCCAGAACTGGACCCGGCGCAGCGCCGATCTGCTCGGTACGGCGTTTCTGTGGCTGGACTATCGTGCCCCGATCGCGGCGATCCGCGCTGAGCTGGAGCGCATCTGCCGGGGTGAGGCATTGTGGGATGGCCGGGTCTGCGTGACCCAGGTGACCGAAACCAGCGAGCGTGCGATCCAGGTGCGCCTGCTGGTGAGTGCGCGCAGCTCTGGCGACGCGTTCGACCTGCGTTGCCTGGTACGCGAGCGCATGCTCGATTTCCTCGCACGTGAGCATCCGCAGTCGCTGCCGCAGCTGCGTGCGCGGCTGCAGCATGCTGACGAGCTGGACATGCCGCGTGGTCCACGCGCACGTACTGCAGATGTGCGTTCGCCGGGGGCTGAAGACGGTGAGGCGGCAATCGTGCCGATGGAGCCGGAACCCGAACGGTAGCGCCGGCCAGCGGCCGGCACTACCGGATCAAGGCTCGCCGGCGTCGATCAGCGTGTCGGTGCCGAAGTGCGGTGGCCGCCGCGCGCGGGTGCGCTGTTCGTAGGCGTACGCCATTTCGATCAGCTTCGGTTCGCTCCAGGCGGTGCCCATGAACAGCAGGCCGACCGGCAGGCCATCGATCTGGCCCATCGGCACGCTGAGGCTGGGATAGCCGGCGACGGCGGCGGCACTGTAGCTCTCGCCGGGGAAGTCGTCGCCTTCGCTGCGGATCGGCCACGCCACGCCGGTGGTAGGCGCGACCAGGGCGTCGAGCTGGTGGGCGGCGAGGGCGGCATCGATGCCTTCCGGGCCCGCCAACCGGCGCGCATCGCTGCGTGCGCGGATATAGGCGGGGTCGGCCAAGCCAGCGGTAGCGTCAGCTTCCACCAGCAGTTCCTGGCCGAACAGGCCCAGTTCCTGCTTGCTGTGCGCCCGGTTGAAGGCGATCAATTCGGCCAGGCTGTGCAGGGGAGCGCGGTGGGCGCTGAAGTAACGCTCCAGCCCGGCCTTGAACTCGTACAGTAGTACCTTGCGTTCGGCGTCGGCCCAGGCGCCCTGGTTGGGCAGCTCCACCGGCACCACGACGGCACCGGCCCGACGCAGCTCGGTGGCGGCGTGTTCGATCAGTGGCGGCATGCCGCGGTATTTCAGCAGCGGCGTCTGCAGCAGGCCGATGCGCTTGCCACGCAGTCCCTGCGGATCCAGCCGCGCGGTGTAGTCGTACACCGCACGGCCGGGCATGGTTGCGGTGGCCGGGTCGGCATCATCGCGGCCGGCAATTGCGGTCAGTACGGCCGCAGCGTCAGCGACGCTGCGTGTCATCGGCCCCGCAGTATCCTGGCTGAAGGAAATCGGGATGATGCCATCGCGGCTGACCAGGCCGACGGTCGGCTTGAGGCCGACGATGCCATTGATCGCCGCAGGGCAGACGATGCTGCCGTCGGTTTCGGTGCCGATCGCCACGCTGGCCAGGTTGGCGGCGACCGCTACCGCGCTGCCGCTGCTGGAGCCGCAAGGCGAGTGGCTGAGGCGATAGGGATTGCGGGTCTGGCCGCCGCGCGCGCTCCAGCCGGACACCGAATCGTTGCCGCGGAAATTGGCCCATTCGCTGAGATTGGTCTTGCCCAGCACCACGGCCCCGGCCTCGCGCAGGCGCCGCACCAGATACGCATCGTCAGGGCGGAACCCCTGCAGGGCCAGAGAGCCGGCACTGGTGGCCATCGGCGCCGCGTTGATGTTGTCCTTCAGCAGTACCGGGATGCCGTGCAGCGGGCCACGCAGGCGTCCATCGCGGCGCTCGCGGTCGCGCGCCGCGGCTTCCTTCAGGGCATCGGGGTTGAGCTCGATCACCGCGCGCAGGCGGGGGCCGGCCCGATCCAGGGCGGCGATGCGCTGCAGGTAGGCCTGGGTCAGGGTGGTGCTGTCCAGTTCACCGGCGGTCATCCGCGCCTGCAGGTCGGCAACATCGGTTTCAGCGTACGGGAACGGCACGTTGCGGCTCGCAGGTTCGGCCGCATGCGCGCTGGGCGTGGCCGGGCTGCAGCCAGCCGAAAGCAGCGCAGGCAGCGCGGCGAGCAGGCAGGTCAGCAGAGGCGGCAAGGACGGGCGCATGGGGCGGCTTGGTCGGCTCCAATCCCCAGTGTAGCCGGTGCTCAGCGGTGGCGCTTGCGCAGGTCGCGGGCGAGAACGTAGACCACGATCAGGTTGATCGCCAGGATCGTCCACGACGGCCAGCCGGGGTGGCGGATGATCGCGAAGATGTCGAAGGGCAGGTACAGCGAGGCAGTCAGGCAGCCCAGCCAGGAGGCCCAGGCCTTGGCCCGCCACAAGCCCCAGGCTTCGACCAGGTGCAGCAGGCCGTAGCCGATCATCCCCGCCGCGGCCAGGTGGACCGCGTCGGGGCTGATCATATGCAGCAGCGAGGGCAGGGTGCCATGGTCCGGATCCAGGCTGAAACGCCGGATCAGGACCATGATGCCGTGCCGAAGCGGCTGCGGTCCGAGCACTTCCAGCCCGGTGGCGGCCAACAGCGCCAGCATCGCCTTGCTCGCTTCGAGCAGGGCGATGACGTGCAGACCCGGATGCCGGTGTGGATCCGGGTTGTAGCCGCTCTGGTTCACGGGGTGCTGGCTCAGCCGCCGCGCGAAGCCTTCTTGCGGTCGCTCTCGGTCAGGAACTTCTTGCGCAGGCGGATCTCCTTCGGGGTGATCTCGACCAGCTCGTCGTCTTCGATGAAGTCCAGGGCCTGTTCCAGCGAGTACTTGATCGCCGGGGTCAGCTGGATCGCATCGTCCTTGCCGGAAGCGCGCATGTTGGTCAGCGGCTTGGTCTTGATCGCGTTGACGGTCAGGTCGTTGTCCTTGGAGTGGATGCCGACCAGCTGACCTTCATACACGTTGTCGCCTTCGGCAGCGAAGAGCTTGCCGCGTTCCTGCAGCGGGCCCAGCGAGTAGGCCGGCGTGACGCCCGGCGCATTGGCGATCATCACGCCGTTGATGCGCTTGGCGATGGCGCCCTGTTCCTTCGGGCCGTAGTGGTCGAACACGTGGAACAGCAGGCCCGAACCCTGGGTCAGGGTCTTGAACTCGTTCTGGAAGCCGATCAGGCCACGGGCCGGGATCTGGTACTCCAGGCGCACGCGGCCCTTGCCGTCCGATTCCATGTTCTTCAACTGGCCCTTGCGGGTGCCCAGCTTTTCCATCACGCCGCCCTGGTGGACTTCTTCGATGTCCACCACCAGCTGCTCGATCGGCTCCATCAGCTGGCCGTCGATTTCCTTGATGATCACTTCCGGGCGCGACACGGCCAGCTCGTAGCCTTCGCGGCGCATGTTCTCGATCAGCACCGACAGGTGCAGTTCGCCACGGCCCGAGACCAGGAACTTGTCGGCGTCTTCCAGCTGCTCGACCTTCAGGGCCACGTTGTGGACCTTTTCACGGTCCAGGCGGTCCTTGATCTGGCGGCTGGTCAGGAACTTGCCACCGGACAGGTCCTTGTTGCCGGCGAACGGCGAATTGTTCACCTGGAAGGTCATCGAGATGGTCGGCTCGTCGACGGTCAGCGCAGGCAGGGCTTCCGGGAAGTCCGGTGCGCAGATGGTGTCGGAGATGGTCAGCTCCTGGATGCCGGAGATGGCCACGATGTCGCCGGCCTCGGCCGAATCCTGCTCGATGCGCTCCAGGCCCATGAAGCCCAGCACCTGCAGCACCTTGCCGTTGCGCTTCTTGCCTTCACGGTCGATGACCGCGACCTGCATGTTCTTCTTCAGGGTGCCGCGCTGGATGCGGCCGATGCCGATCACGCCCACGAAGTTGTTGTAGTCCAGCTGGCTGATGCGCATCTGGAACGGGCCTTCCGGGTCCACTTCCGGCTTCGGCGCGTGCTGCATGATCGCTTCGTACAGCGGGGTCATGTCGCCGTCGCGCACGGTGTCTTCCAGGCCCGCGTAGCCGTTCAGGCCCGAGGCGTAGACGATCGGGAAGTCCAGCTGCTCGTTGGTGGCACCGAGCTTGTCGAACAGGTCGAAGACCTGGTCGATCACCCACTCCGGACGGGCGCCCGGACGGTCGACCTTGTTGACCACGACGATCGGCTTGAAGCCCATCGCGAAGGCCTTCTGGGTCACGAAGCGGGTCTGCGGCATCGGGCCGTCCATCGCATCGACCAGGATCAGCACGGTGTCGACCATCGACAGCACGCGCTCGACCTCACCGCCGAAGTCGGCGTGGCCGGGGGTGTCGACGATGTTGATCCGGTTCTTGATGCCGGTCTTCTTGTCTTCCCAGGTGATGGCGGTGTTCTTGGCCAGGATGGTGATGCCGCGTTCCTTTTCCTGGTCGTTGCTGTCCATCACGCGCTCGGCGAGGACGGTGCGCTCGGAAAGGGTGCCGGACTGCTTCAGCAGCTGGTCGACCAGGGTGGTCTTGCCATGGTCGACGTGGGCGACGATGGCGATGTTGCGAAGATTTTCGATGGACATACGAAAGGGGGCCAGTCGGCGCCGGATTTGGAAAAAGAAGTCCAACATTATACGTCGAACTTGACGATTCGCGAAAAGGTGGATTTCACGCCGGCCAAACGGCCCATTCAGCTGGCTGTCCACCGCTTCGGCCGAGGTCGCCAGGACGGCCCCTCGGCTCACCTTCCCCTGGCTGAAGGCGGGGGCTCCACCGATGGTCGAAGGCACCGCCGCCACGAGGCAGGTGTAAACTAGGTGGCTAGACGCATTCCCCTTTGCACCAAGGATCTTCATGTCCCTCATCGCCACTTTCGACACCACCCAGGGCCCGATCAAGGTCGAGCTGTTCGCCGACAAGGCGCCACTGACCGTGGCCAACTTCGTGAACCTGGTCAAGCACGGCTTCTATGACGGCCTGATCTTCCATCGCGTGATCGCCGACTTCATGATCCAGGGCGGCTGCCCGCAGGGCCGTGGCACCGGCGGCCCGGGCTACAAGTTCGAAGACGAGAAGAATGGCGTGAAGCACGAGGTCGGCTCGCTGTCGATGGCCAACGCCGGCCCGAACACCAACGGCAGCCAGTTCTTCATCACCCACATCAAGACCGATTGGCTGGACGGCCGCCACACCGTCTTCGGCAAGGTCCTGGAAGGCCAGGCCATCGTCGATTCGGTCAAGCAGGGCGACGTGATCCATTCGATCACCCTGGAAGGCGACGTCGACGCCGTGCTGGCCGCGCAGGCCGACCGCGTCGCGGAGTGGAACAAGCACCTCGCCGCCTGACCCCCTTTCGAAACGGCCACCCACGGGTGGCCGTTTCCCTGTTCCCCGCCGCCCGCCCGGCCTGCGTGGCCATGCCCGCGGCGCCCCATCAAACGCTTGCAAGCAAGAGGAAACCCCCATGAAAGCACCCGTTCGTGTTGCCGTGACCGGCGCCGCCGGCCAGATCGGTTATGCCCTGCTGTTCCGCATCGCCTCCGGCGAAATGCTGGGCAAGGACCAGCCGGTCATCCTGCAGCTGCTGGAACTGCCGGTCGACAAGGCCCAGGCCGCCCTGAAGGGCGTGATGATGGAGCTGGAAGACTGCGCGTTCCCGCTGCTGGCCGGCATGGTTGGCACCGATGACGCCGAAGTCGCGTTCAAGGACGCCGACATCGCCCTGCTGGTCGGCGCACGTCCGCGTGGCCCGGGCATGGAGCGCAAGGACCTGCTGCTGGAGAACGCCAAGATCTTCACCGCCCAGGGCGCCGCGCTGAACAAGGTCGCCAGCCGTGACGTGAAGGTGCTGGTGGTCGGCAACCCGGCCAACACCAATGCCTACATCGCGATGAAGTCGGCTCCGGACCTGAAGCCGGAGAACTTCACCGCCATGCTGCGCCTGGACCACAACCGCGCGCTGAGCCAGCTGTCGGCCAAGCTGGGCAAGCCGGTCGGTGGCATGGAGAAGCTGGTGGTGTGGGGCAACCACAGCCCGACCATGTACCCGGACTACCGTTTCGCCACCGCCGACGGCGCCTCGATCGCCGATGCGATCAACGACCAGGAGTGGAACGCCAACACGTTCATCCCGACCGTCGGCAAGCGCGGCGCGGCGATCATCGAAGCCCGTGGCTCGTCCTCGGCCGCTTCGGCCGCCAATGCCGCCATCGACCACGTGCGTGACTGGGTGCTGGGCAGCAACGGCAAGTGGGTCACCATGGGCGTGCCGTCCGACGGTTCCTACGGCATTCCGGAAGGCGTGATCTTCGGTTTCGCGGTGACCACCGAGAACGGCAAGTACACCCTGGTCAAGGATCTGCCGATCGACGACTTCAGCCAGAAGTACATCGACAAGACCCTGGCCGAGCTGGAAGAAGAGCGTGCCGGCGTCGCCCACCTGCTGGGCTGATGCAGGCGGTACCGGCTCCGGTCGGTAGGTCTTGCATCAAGGTAGGTACCGACCGCTGGTCGGTACGCAGAAAACGGGGAGGCTTCGGCTTCCCCGTTTTCATTTGGAATTCCTGGAACCGCATGATCCACCTGCACTACATCGACGACGCGCTGCTGGTGGCTGAAAAGCCCGCCGGCCTGCTGTCCGTGCCCGGCCGCAGCGCCGAGAACCAGGACTGCGTCGTCGCGCGCCTGCAGTCGCTGTACCCGGATGCGTTGACCGTGCACCGCCTGGACCAGGTGACTTCCGGGCTGCTGCTGCATGCGCGTGGCAAGGACATGCAGGCGGCGTTGTCGATGCAGTTCGAGCAGCGCCGGGTTGGCAAGCGCTATGAAGCGATCGTGGAGGGACTGCTTGAAGGCGATGCCGGCGACGTGGATCTGCCGCTGATTGTGGACTGGCCGAACCGGCCGAAGCAGACGGTCGATCACGAACGCGGCAAGCCGGCGCTGACGCGCTGGCGCGTAATGGCGCGTGATGTGGAAGCGCAGCGTACCCGCGTGGAGCTGGAACCGATCACCGGCCGCAGCCATCAGCTGCGGTTGCACATGGCCAGTATTGGCCATCCGATTGTTGGCGACGTGCTGTATGACGCGGCACCGGCGCAGCGCGTGCACCTGCATGCGCGCAGCCTGCGGTTCACCCATCCGGTGACGGGCGAAGCGCTCGCGTTCGAGTCCGCGACTCCGTTCTAGGGGGTCGGCAGGGCTTGCAGCCCTGCACCTGCTACGAACCGGAGCAACGTCAAACATCAAAGGCGGGCTATCCGTGGGTTGGCGGGACGGTGTCGGAGTGCGGGGCCGCCGCAAGTACGTCCGTGTAGGCTTGGCAGCCGCATCCATGCGGCTGACACCCCGCACTCCGACACCGCCCCACCTTCGACAGGTTCACTCGGCTGTTGGTAACGGTGGCCGTTGTTCCGCGCAGCTGTTGGTAGGTGTCGACCTTGGTCGACACGATTTTTCTGTCAGATATCGAATGAATCATCCACGCATGGCGTGGATCTACCGTGTCGACCGAGGTCGACACCTACCAGAACAATATGCCGTTCCGACAGATCGCGGAATCTGTCGAAGGTGGGGTGGGTCCGGTGGCGGGAGTGTCCGCGGCATGGATGCCGCGGCCAAGCCCCCACGGTGAAGTGACCCCCGGGAGTTGGACATCAGATCCAACCCCGAGGGATACATGAACAGATACGACGCGCGTTTCAAACTGCAGGTCGCCAAAGAGGCCTGCAAGACCTCCACATCGGTCAAAGCCGTTG